>JANTFK010000118.1 GCA_024763595.1 Bacteroidales bacterium
TTTTTTCTAAGTTTGGACGTTAAAGTGCCTGTAACCACATGAAACGGTCCCATAAAATATTGCTGGCGCTCCTTTCGGCGTTGCTGTTATCCATCCCATTTTTTCAGTGGGGAACCGGGTTGGTACTCTTCTTTGCCTTTGTTCCCCTGCTCTTCATTGAAGATAGCGGGCAGAAGCCGGATAACGGGCAAAAGCCGGGCCGGATCACATGGTATGTGATCCTGGCTTTTGCGCTCTTTGTACTGCTGACCACCTACTGGGTCTACTGGGCCACCTGGGTGGGGATCGTGGCAGCACTGATCGTGAATACGACATACATGACCTTGGTGTTCTGGTTGTTCCATTTCACCAGGCGAAAACTGGGGGACCGGCTGGGATATGTTTCGCTGGTGGTATACTGGCTCACATTTGAGTTCCTCTATCTGCGGGCAGTGGTCAACTTTCCCTGGACCATCCTGGGGAACGGGTTTGCCAATGATGTGATGCTGATTCAGTGGTATGAATGGACAGGGGTACTGGGAGGGTCGCTCTGGGTGCTGATCATGAATATCCTGCTCTTTAAGCTGTTGAAAGGATGGTTGCAGGATCGTTCATTTGCGGCCAACCGGCAGCGGATCGGCTGGGTAGTGGGGTTCTTTATGATCCCGCTTTTCGTTTCACTGTTCAGGTACCTGAGTTACGAGGAGCAGGATGCCCCCTATGAAATTGTTGTACTGCAACCCAATATCGATCCCTATCAAAAATTTATCGACATACCGCAGGAGGAACAAACAGCTTACCTGCTGCAGCTGGCAGATTCACTGGTTACCCCGGAAACCGACTATATCGTGGGACCCGAGACCTTTATCAACAACACGGTGTGGGAGGCGGGGATCGGCCAGCATCCCGAAATTAAGAAACTGAAAGCTTTCCTGGCCAACTATCCGAAAGCAAAGATGGTCCTGGGTGCCAGTACACTGGTGCTCTATACGGATCCCTCACAATATACAACCACCAGCCGTCCCATCCGGGGCCCCGGAGGCGAATACCGGTACGACAGCTTCAACAGTGCCTTTCAGCTGGATAGTTCGGATGTGATCCCCATCTACCATAAATCAAAGCTGGTGGTAGGCGTGGAGCATATGCCCTATACCCACCTGCTGGCTCCACTCGAAAAACTAACCATCAAGCTGGGAGGAGCTTTCCGGAGCAACGGCACACAGGAGTTCAGGGAAACTTTTGTCTCTCCTCAGGACAGCACAAGGGTTGCGCCCATCATCTGCTGGGAATCCATTTTCGGGGAGTACGTGACCGAGTATGTGCGGGAGGCGGGAGCCAACTTCCTCTTTATCATCACCAATGACGGATGGTGGAAGAATACGCCGGGTCACCGCCAGCACAACAGTTTTGCGCATCTAAGGGCCATTGAGACCCGGCGCAGCGTTGCACGCAGCGCCAATACGGGCATCAGCTCGCTCATTGACCAGCGGGGCCGGGAACTGGCCCGCATCGGATGGTGGAAACGATCCGGGCTGCGCGGCGTGCTCAACCGGAACGACCGCATCACCTTCTATGTAAAACATGGCGACTACCTGGGCCGGATGGCTCTCCTGCTCACCGTGATCCTCCTGCTCTACACATTACTGATCAGGTTTTTCAGGAAGTAAGATCCCGGAGATTTCCGGAGATCGCGGAGATCCCGGAGATTTCCGGAGATCGCGGAGATTCCAGAGATTCCGGAGATCGCAGAGATTTCCGGAGCCCTACCACCTGTATCCCAGCTTGATCCCAACCTTGGCCATATGGGCTTTGGGATCAAAAAAGAGAAAAACGCCTCTTGTGGCTGATATTCCAAGGTAAAAATCTTTAATGAAGTATTGGTATGATACTTCAGCGGCCCAGTACGACCAGATTTCGTCATAGTCATCCGGAAACAACACATCATAAATGAAGTTGACCTGGAACCTGAAATTCCTGCTAAAATACATCATGTATGAGGGAGACAATCCCAGGAAGAACCTGTACTTCTCCGGATGGGCCCACCCATCACCGGTGAGCACATATTCTTTATACGCGCCAGTACGTATACCCATAAAAAAGTGGTGGTCCCCAAAACCAGCAAGGTCACGTTCATAGCTGATTCCTATGTCCGGGTTTGAGGCCACATATTTCTCAGTTCCCCTTTTTTCATAATGAATGTTATACAGGACATAGAAGTTGTTCTTCTTCATATATTCCACAGGCTGATCCTGTTTCTTATCCTGACCCGAGGATGCCGTAAATATGAAAACCAGACAAAGGAAGAATATTTTGCGCATAGCCGTCATCAGTTCAGACAGGTTTAAAATAGTACTTGATTACGAGGGTGCTGTGCAGCATCAGGTTATTGAACTTCTTAATATTATACCTTTCACGGCCTTTCATACGGATATCGGTACCCAGGTACAATTCCGGAAGCAGTTTCAATTCCATGGCCAGCGCCTCGGTAAACCATATGCGGGTCCCGCCGCCAAAACCAAAGATAAGCGCATTGTAAGTTCCCGATCCCGGTTCCAGTGGTTGTCCGATCGGATAACCGATCTTTCTGAAAACTGAATGACTTACCGACATCTCTCCGTCAATAAAAGGAGATATCCGCCGTTCGGCCCAGGCATTCAGGTATTTTGTGACCCCCAGGACCCTGAAGAGGTGTGTGGAGCACTCACCTGCATATCCGGGATCCATGGTGGTGTATTCGCTCCTGTAATAGTAATATGCAAATTCACCGGAGCCGTTGCCGAGGGCAATTCCCAGGACGCCTCCCACACCAAATGCCGGCCGGATCTTCGGAACAAGCATGATATCTTCATCGGTCTGAAAAAAGTCCGACCCGTTAAAACTTCCGGCAAAAAGAAGGTTTCCTGCTGACACTCCCATATAGGCCCGCATGACCGGCTCCTGAGCCTGTCCTTGAGCCTGGACCCGCGATGCAGGCTGATCGCGATAGGCATTCTGAGCCTGCTCCTGGCCTTGAGCCTGCTCATGGGATGCAGGCTGAGCCTGAGCCCGATCCGGACAGAAGAGACAAAAGAGACAGATTAGAGAGAATAGAGAGAAAAGGCAGATATACCCGCAAACAAATCTTATTATTTTCATGATCCGCAAATTGTTATTTAATGCTGAATGACGCGACCATACTGGCTTTCTGAAACTATTGAAAATAGCAGAAAATACTTACTTATTAGGGATAATTGGCAGGAACAGGGACGAATGGAGCGGTTATACTATTTTTTTCCCATGAGCTGTATATGTTTCATGGTCCGTGCAATCTCATCTCTATGTTTACGGGATACCGGGATTTCGAAATCCAGATCGTGATTCTTAAACCTTAGTTTACCCGAATTCACTCCCGTATAGAGAACCTGCCGGAGATTAATAATATAACTTCTGTGGCACCGTAATACACCCGGGAATGCCAGTTCCTTTTCAATGGCCGTCAGTGTGTTGCGTAACAACTTATGTTTTACCGTGTTTCCCGACATGAAACAGATATCTATATAATTATCGGCCGACCGGATAAACAGGAGATCCGTGAGGTCCAGTTTCAGGCTCCCGCTTCGATAATCAGATGTAAGGGTCACAACACTGTCTGCAGCAATCGGACCGGGAACTGCACCCTTTTTCTGCTTTTTACGCAGCAGGTAATTGTAATGTATAAGTATCAGGAAAGGGGTAATAATGGCTCCGATGGCCAATGTGAAGAGCAGGTTCTTCAGCAGGACCTTTATATTATAAGGTTCCCACTCAAATATCAATGTGGTAAGGATAAAATTAAACAATCCTGTGATAGCCATAAGGCCCATACTCAGCAAGATAGTATTGGCCAGGGTAAGGTTCTTTACGAAGAGATTTTTTACCGGGAAAAGCATGATCAAACATGCCAGCAAACAGGCTGACGCATAGATCCCTGTTAGATAGAACCGTTGAAATACCGGGAAATAATCAAATTCAAAGGCTCCAAATGCAAACAAACAAAACCAGGCAAATCCGGCAATAGAAAACGAGATAATCCACCGGTGCTTTCTTTTCCGGTAAAGATGATAAGGAGTGCGTAACAATGAAAATTGAAATTCCATGGCTTAGTTCCCTTGACCATAACCTGTTACTAAAGATACAATTATATACTCAAACATCAACTTTCAGCACCCCGGATCTTTCTCATCAACGAAATCCGGATTATTGATCACACCACATGGTCTCACACCACATGGACTCACTCCGAATGGCCTTGCTGACAAATTGTGAATCCCGGTTCATTTTCTGATCTTTGTGTGAATGAGTCCTGAATGCAATCAGTAAAATTATTATCATTACTAATCTATCAGTAACTTGGCATCATGCGACACTTTACGACCATCAAACCCACTGCGATCCCGGATAATGTCTTTAAACTGCTGGACAAGGACTGGATGCTGGTGACCGCCGGCAAGCCGGATGATTTCAATACCATGACCGCCAGCTGGGGCCATATGGGGATTATGTGGAACCTGCCGGTGGCCATTGCATGGATCCGACCCCAGCGCTACACCTTCCAGTTTGCCAACCGCTATCCCGAGTACACCCTCTCTTTCTTCCCGGAAACATACCGCTCCGTGCTCCAGTTTTGCGGGACCCGTTCAGGAAGGGATTGTGACAAAATCGCCGAAACGGGCCTCACCCCGCTGGAAACCGAAAGAGGCAATGTAATTTTTGAAGAGGCCCGGCTGGTGATGGAGTGCCGTAAAATCTATGCGGACGACCTGCAGAAGAAAAATTTCCTGGTTCCTGAGGTGGCCCGGAAGAACTACCCTAAAAACGACTTCCACCGGTTCTTTATGGGCGAGATCGTTACTGTGTTTTCCGGAACAAAATAGGGTTTTACACCATCCGGCATGGCAACCCGGCATGGCAACCCGGCATGACAACCCGGTATGACAATAAGAGAGGATTTCTCCCACCGCCTTGGCGAGAAGATCATCGTATTTATTCCGGATGTAAAATTTACTCCCAACTGCTTTAACTCACCGGTAACCAGTATTGCATGGTAAGTTGCTTTACGGTGCCTGACCGGACCTCCTGAACCGAAAATTTTTCTAACTTACTATTGCCTTGATTCATTAACTATCGAAGGTTGCCATGCAACCCGGGATAATATAACTTGTCTTTCTCATTGAAAGCATAATAGTTTGACGACAAAATACGAGGACATACACAGGGATGTGATCGAATCGTGCATGAAAGGGGATATTCGGGCGCAGTACCAGTTATACGCACTCTATTCCAGGGCCATGTATAACATCTGCTACCGGATGACCGGACAACAGGAGGAGGCGGAGGACATGCTTCAGGAGTCATTTTCCTATGCTTTCAGTAAACTGAGTTCTTTCAGATTTGAGGCTTCCTTCGGGGCATGGTTAAAACGCATCGTTGTAAATACCTGTATCAACCACCTTAAGAAAAGAAAGGCGGACCTGGTTTACTTGGAAACACACGACGATCCGGTTCCTGAAGAGGAAGATGTGGACTACGGGGAGATAACTTTCCGTGTGGAAAGCGTGAAGAAGGCCCTGGAAAAGTTGCCTGAAGGCTACAGGATCGTATTCTCTCTCTACCTGCTGGAAGGATATGATCACAAAGAGATCGCAGATATCCTGGGGATTACAGCGTCAACCTCAAAAAGCCAGTTTTTAAGAGCCAAAAAGAAAATAAAAGAAATGTTGATGTGCCATGAGTGACCGTCTAGAAGAATTTGTAAAGCAAAACCGGGAACAGTTCGATCTGCATGAGCCTGACCCGGCGGTCTGGTTGAAGATCAATCCGGCCGGTGTTCCTATGGGGAAAGAGCGCAGGACCGGACAGAGGCAGATGCGCTGGCTCAGGGGGGTTGCCGCGGTAGCTGCGGTGGTGGCTATGATCTTTGCAGGTTTCTCGGCAGGTATTTACTTCCACCCTGGAGAAAAGAGTAAAACAGACCGTTACAGCAATGAGCTCTATCTGGAGATCAGAGAAACCGAAGTCTATTACAACCAGATGGTAACCGCACGTTATGAAGAGCTTGAGCCCTACCTGGCTGACAACCGGCCGGCCAGGGATATGCTCTCCACAGACATGGAAGAACTGGATATGGGGTACCGGGATCTGAAAGAGGACCTGAAGGACAACGCCTCAAACCCGGAGGTGATCGAGGCCATGATCCTCAATTACAGGATGAAACTTGAGATCCTGGAAGACCTGCTTAACCAACTTAAAGAAAAGGAGAATCAAGATGATGAAAAAGACGAATCAGTTTCTCTTTAGATATACAGCGCTGTTGATCCTGTTTCTGTGGATGCCGGGTATCTATTCTCCCGCCCGGGCACAGGACTTTACGGACAAACGCAGCGTGAGCAGACGCTTCCCGGCATCCATGGAGACCACCCTGGAAGTTGAGAACAAGTATGGAAAGATGCAGGTAGTGACATGGGACAAAGACTCCGTGGCGGTAGATGTGGCGATTTTCCTCAGCGAATCGAGTGTTTCAAGACTGAGGAAACTGAAGGCAGATATCAAGATAGATTTTACCACAACCAACAGCTATATCATTGCCAGAACAAAGATTGCAAGTGAAAGCGGGCGCGTAGCCTCCGAGCTGAGATCCATCACACACACCATCACCGGAACCAATAAACGGGTCGAGATCAATTACCTGGTCCATGTTCCTGCATACCTGGATGTAGTACTGAACAACAAATTCGGAGATATCTACATGGATGACCTGGAGGGTGAGGCGGATATTACCCTCTCCAATGGCGTACTGAAAGCCAACAGGCTTTACGGGCACTCATCCATTTCCCTCAGTTTTGCCAGCGGGATGATCAAATCCCTGGGCTCTTCCTCCATCAGGCTCTCCTACTCCGACCTGGTACTGGATGAAGTGAGCCAGTTGGACCTGGACAGCCGCTCATCCAAACTCAATGTGGACAGTGTGAATGTGCTGAAGATCAATTCGCGGCGCGATAAACTCTATTTCAAAAAGGTCGAATACTTTTACGGAGAAAGCAATTTCAGCCAGGTTTGGGTGTATGATTTCCTTCGCGAGAGTGATATCTATATGAAGTACGGGGAAGTGACCATCGAACATGTGATGCCCGGTTTCAGCAAAATCTACGTGGAATCAGAGTATACAGATATTACCCTCTTCTTCGAAAGGGAAGCAACTTTTAACTTTAATATCCTGCACCATGAGAAGGCCATACTGCGCTTACCGGATGATGAAGTGCTGGCCAAAGGGAGCAGGGACGGAAAGGATTATTTCAAAACAGTGGGGAGCATAGGGCCGGAAAGTAGTGCGGCCGGGGGGGCAGCTGGAAGTGCGACCGATGATGCAGCCGGGGGTGAGGCCAGTGGTGCGGCCAAGGGTGTGACCGGTGGTGAGGCCGGTAGTGCGGCCGGGGATGTGGCCGGACAGGTGAATATCGATGCCCTGCAGAAATGTTATATCAATATTGCATTCAAATAGTACAGTTTGTATCAGGTAACAGTTATGAAACAGGCTAAAGTCAGGGATCTATTATCAGTAACGGAACAAGTAGTACAGTGATGAAAAAACTTTACATTTCCACCATACTCCTCCTGCTGTCCGCCACAACATTCTCGCAATTTTATGTGAAGGAAGTCGGGCTGCGTGGCGGATACACAGGAGGGATCACCTTCAGGATCAACCTGGAGGAGACACTCTCCTACGAGGGTCAGTTCAGTTACCGGGACAAGGGGGCCATCTTCACAGTGATCCGGCAACAGCACCGCGAAATGGGAATAGACAAATTCGGGAACTGGGATTTCGTGTACGGGTTCGGACCCCATGCGGGATTCTATTTCACAGACAGTTACCGCATACTTTTCAGGGAGATCTATTTTGGGAGGAACATTTTCACACCGGTGATCGGGATGGACGGATACATGGGGATCGAATACCAGCTGGTGAACCTGCCGGTAAGTTTCGGGGTGAATTTCCAGCCCTTCATGGAGATCTCACTGAAACAGCTGTTCGGGATCAATTTGTGGGACTTTGGAATAACCGCAAAATACAGATTCAATTAATGGCATCAGATGCATGTACCGGTTAACAACTCAAATGCGACTAATTATCAAATCGAAACTCATTAAAAAAAGATAAAGATGAAAAAGATCGGAACAATCATTGTAATGACGGCAATGGCAGTATCGGCCGTGTGGGCCCAGGAAGCTGACAGGTCCACCCCGGGTGAGAAATATGAAAGAGAGCCGGGAGAAATCCAGACCCTTTTCGACCCCGGCAGCGGGAATGGTGGTTATGGCGCTTTCTCCATTGGATATACACAGATTAACGGCCGCGATGCCATGCTGATGGGAGGCCGGGGCGAATGGATTATTGGCCATGGATTCGGATTGGGAATGGGAGGATATGGATTTATGAATGATCCCGTATATAATGCGGTGGACCAGTTGAACTACTCCATGGCAGGCGGATACGGGGGCCTTATCTTGGAG
>JANTFK010000119.1 GCA_024763595.1 Bacteroidales bacterium
AGAAACATTTCGCATCGGGATATTTTTCATTTACTCCCGATAACTATCCGGGCCTGGTCATGGAGATATCCCCGGCCCAGGCAGCAGGTGCGGGTATTGAAACGGATAAGGGCTATTTTGCCGTACAATGGCACAGCCCGAAAGATGCACTGGGAAATCCGACCCCCATCGAGGTGAAGTCCTATCCGGACAATGTGGCCAATTTTGTGCGTAACGGGATTACCACCACCAACGGGGTTGCTGTGTCCAACAATTCGGAACTGATGAGTTACAGGGTTGGTTACACCAATTTGAGCAGTCAGGGGATTGTTCCCAATTCCGATCTTTTTAAAAACAGCCTTTCCCTGTCAGGAACTCTGCAGGCAACAAAGAAAATCACCATCAGCACCAATTTCAACATCAACCGTTCCTGGTCCAATAACAGGCCCTCCAGCAACCGGGGTACCAATCCCCTGGAATGGGCCTATAAAGTTCCATTGAATATCCCGATCTCGGAACTGGAGGAGTACTGGGAACCCGGACAGGAGGGTGTTCAGCAAAAAACCCCCTATATCGGGTTGTACAATAACCCATACTTCCTGGCAAATGAGGTGAACAACAGTTTTGTCAGGGATCGGGTTTTCGGGAACATGAAGGCCACCTGGCAGATCCTTCCGGAACTGAGCCTGATGGGACGCTATTCCGTCGACAGGTACAGTGAGAAGCGGGAAACCAGGATCGCTCCCAGTTATACCCGGGAACCCAATAACGGGGCGTATGGCCTTATCAATATGATGAATACAGAGACCAATACCGATTTTTTGCTTACCTATATCAAAAAGATTAACCAGTTTCACTTTACCCTCTCCGGAGGAGGAAACGCCAGGTACCGGGAGGGCTCCTCCATAAGAAATGCCTCCAAGCCGAAGGCTGGACTGGTGGTGCCCGAGGTATATACGGTCGGTAATATCAAATCGGGTTCCCTGGACTACAGCAGCAGCAAGTACCAGATGGGTGTCTACAGCCTATATGCGCTGGCCAACTTTTCCTACAGGGATATGGTCTACCTGGACCTGACCACCAGGAGTGACTGGGACAGTACCCTTCCGGAGGGAGAGAACAATTACATCTATCCATCTGCCTCCATCAGCATGCTGCTCAATGAGATGCTCGCGCTGGGAGGCAATGTGAACCTCCTCAAGCTGAGAGGAGGATGGGCACAGGTGGGGAACGGTACATCGCCTTATCAGCTGAATGCAGTGTTGGGTAATGCCGGACAGTGGGGTGATGCCACCCGGCTGTATAAAACAGGCAGTCTGAAAAACAGCCACCTGAAACCTGAAATTTCCAATTCGTGGGAGGTGGGTGGTGACCTGCGCATGTACAACGACCGGATCAGGCTGGAAGGGACCTATTACCAGGTGGATAACTTTAACCAGATTTACAGTGTTCGCCAGCCCAGTTCTTCCGGTTATACCAGCAAGCTGATCAATGCGGGCCTGGTTGAAAGTAACGGATGGGAATTTCTGGTTGGCGGTTCCCCCGTCAGGACCAGCACCTTCTCCTGGGATATTTTTGCCAATTTCTCCAGGAACCGGACCATATTGTCTGAGGTTGCAGAAGGGATCGAACTGGTTCGATTCTGGAATGATGCCAAGGGAGGTGCATGGACCTATGTGGGGGAGGAGATAGGCGATCTTTACGATGCAAAGGTAATTACTGTTGAGGATCCCGAATCGCCCTATTACGGCTACCCGATAATCGGTGGCAGTGATAATGAGTGGCAGGCTATCAAGAGCGAGGATACCCGGCATAAGATCGGGAACTACAATCCCGATTTCCTGCTGGGACTGCAAACTGCTGTCACCTATAAAAGTTTTAGTCTCAACATGACCTTTGACTGGAGGAGGGGAGGCCAGTTTGTTTCACAGACATACAGGTATATGGCCGAGGATGCCAATTCCCAGCACTGGCTGGACCAGCTGATCAATCCGGATGGCAGGAGCGGAAAAGAGCTCAGGGACTGGCTGGTGGAACATGAGGATGAATATATCAGGGACGGTTTTCATGTGGTTGGTGGACCCACCCCCGAATATGGTGGTTTCCCGGAAAGCTGGAGTGGTGTCTCCGTCAATGACGGCTATTTTATTCCCGGGGTGATCGCAGTGTCTGACGGAGAGGGCGGGGTGACCTATATTGAAAACCTGGGTGAAAATATCAATGAGCCCAACGGCACGGTGATCATGCCTTATGTGGTTAGTTATCCGTGGGGTTTTACGGCTCCTTCCACATTTGATGCGGACTTTATCAAACTCAGGGAGATCTCTCTCAGTTACCAGCTTCCCCGGTCGCTGGTAAACCGGGTGGGTATCCGGGATGTTTTTGTTTCGGTTTACAGCCGTAACATCATGTTATGGACCAAGGCCAAGATCGGGATCGACCCGGAAAGGGCATTCCAGGCTGAGGCGGGTCATTTCAAACAGGGTATTGAGCGATATAATGTGGAACCATGGGTTATGCCCATCGGGTTAAAACTGAACCTGACTTTCTAAGCAATAAAAAAGACATTACCATGAAATCATACAGGAGACTTGTTACATACGCTTGGGTGCTTGCAATGGTACTTCTTGCTTCGTGCCGTGACCTGGAAGAACTCAATATTAATCCCAACGGGGTGGACCCCTCTGTTGCACACCCCGACCTGTTGATGGCAACTGCTATATCGGAGACTGCCAGGACCGTTGTGGGACTGGGGTATGGGGACCTGGCAGGTGTGATGCAGCATACCCAGAAGGACGGGTGGAGCGGCGGCCACAATTCCTATGACTGGGGGCCGTCCAACCAGGACTGGGGAGGATATTACAGTAACCTCAGGAATATTGATGAGTTTTACCGCAAGTCGGTGGAACTGGAACTCGAATTTGAGCAGGGGGTGGCGCTGGTACTCAGGGCATACATGTTTGGTCTGATCACCGATCTCTGGGGTGACGCACCCTATTCATATGCTTTGAAAGGTGATCTGGAAGGGGCAGACTATATTCAACCCCCATTCGATTCACAGGCAGATATCTATGCCGGTATACTGGCGGATCTGGACAGCGCCAATACCAGGTTATCGCAGAAAAGTTCTGCATATGCCATAAGCGATGTTACCCGGACCCAGGATGTACTTTATGAAGGAGCTGTGGAGAAGTGGCGGAGATTTGCCAATTCGCTGGAACTCAGGTATTATATGCGTTTATCGGAAAAACAGCCCGAAGTGGCCAGGGCCGGAATAGAACGTATTGCCGGGGATCAGGAAAACTACCCCCTTATCCTGAAAGTGTCTGACGAAGCTTCACTCTCTTACCCGGGTACCAGTGACCTGGACTCCTGGCCGGCCAATATGGTATTTGATGGTTCGGGGGGAAGCAACTTCAGAAGGTTGAAGATGTGTGCCACACTGGTGGATACCCTCCAGGCGCGGAACGACCCGAGACTGGAGTTATGGGCTGCAAAAGTGGACATCCCGCTGGTGGTGGTGGATAATCCGTCCGACAGGGATGAGATCGTCAATGGCATACGGTATGTGGGAATTGATACGGCCAATGCCTATTTTGAGAAATGGGGGGTTCCGCTGGATGAGGATCCTGAGTATGTGGGCCTGCCCCCCGCCTGGTCCATTTTCCCGCAGAGTTACAACATGAACCCCAACCTGGAGCAGGCGCCGCATAATCCACATGCTTCGCACCTGAATGCGATGTATCAGCAGGCATCGGGAGAGCTTCTGAAAGCAAGGATGCTGAGTGCATCAGAGGTGCATTTCATACTGGCCGAGGCTGCGCTGAAAGGCTGGGCAACCCCGAAGAGTGCCCAGGTACATTACCAGGACGGGGTGAAAAGCTCCTTTGATGCCTGGAAAATAGGCAGTAAATACAACGATTATATGGCGGGGGAAGGTGTGGCCTTTGCGGGTACCCTGGAACAGATCATGGAACAGAAGTGGATCGCCAGCTGGACGGCAGCTGCGGAAGCGTGGTTCGACTACCGGAGAACCGGCTTTCCAGCCCTGAAACCGGGAAAGGAAGTAAAAAGAGATGCACTGCCGCTCAGGTTCTACTACTCGGTGGATGAGATGGATTTCAACCTGGATAACACACAGGATGCCATTCAAAAGCTGGAAGAGACAGCCTTCTCGTCAGAAGACGGTAAGAACAGTGCCTGGTCTAAAATGTGGGTATTACAGGGTACCGGAAAGCCCTATTAAAAAGGATACCGGAAACGGTGGTCTGAGAAAGATCAGTGCAGTTTTTCCCGGTCAATATCCATGATAAAGATTTGCCGGAAATCGTTTCCTGTCGCATCTTTTCGAAGATGGCCCGTACGATCGCACGTGGGAACCCGGATCGTATAAGCCAGCCTGTTTCCATCGGGTGATACCACCAGTTGTTCCCTGTCCCGCGCCTGCTCGGTCAGGCGTACAGTGTTACCGGTTGTGGGTCCATCGCCGGCCAGACCACCATGACTGGCCTGCGTACCAATACCGGCAGGGGCACTGGAGCCGCTCAGGGCACCACTTGAACCGCTCTGGGTACCATTGCCGACGGTAAGGGCATCGCCTGCCCGGGTGGTAAAAATATGCCCGCCGCTGATGTAAAATATCCGGGCTTCTGAAGGATGCCAGCGTTGAGCAAAAACCGGTGCGTCATGATGGGTCAGACAGTGGGGGAGTGCCTCCGAACCGTCTGCTTTGATGATATACAACTGATCCGGTTCATTCCCGTTACGGGCAGTAAAGGCAATCATGCTGCCATCACCTGATCCCCGTACAATACCGGTTACCTCCATCCCATGGGTCAGCCTGCGTACGGAAATGCCTTCCGGCGGTTCCGGGTATCGCTCCCGGCTTCCCGGGTCTGCTGTTGTAATATCCAGATCTTTAGGAATCTCAGCCACAAAAAGATCATGATGGTAATCCACCCCGTTCGCGGCCCTGACCTTCCCGATAAAGCCACGCATGGTCCCTTCGGCATTGATCCAGGAATCCCCGAAGGCCCTTTCAATTTCCCCTGCTTTTGATTTTCCCGGCAGGACCGGTTTCAGGATCAAGGCAAAGTAATGGGTATATCCTTCGGGAGTATCTGCATTGGGTTGCATAAATCCGATGGTTCGTCCGTAGGCGGGCAGTAAATAATCGTCATAGGTGAAGCCGATCCGGCTTCCGTCACGGGAGTACTCATGCCTGTGCGTGCCGCCCCGGTGGGCACCCGGAGTGGTTACTGTATTTTCCACATCGCGCATATCCACCTTCTGATAGCTCCTTCGGCCATCCCCGTCCACCTCGTAGGCGGTTCGGTTCCTGATCGAATAGTATCCATGTTGTGCGACCTCACCCAGGGTGGGGCCGTGAATAAAGATCACCTTGTTCTTAAAAGGATGCCAGGAGACTGCTGCCACGCCGGGTGCCGCTTGTTCACCGGATACAGAAGGGGGATCCCATAATACCGTCTCCTTCCCGGTGGCTATCTCAACTTTCTCAATGGATTTGCAGTTGGACAGCTCTTCGGAATAAACCGTTCCACGGGTGTCATAACAGAGAAACCTGCCATCGGGTGAGAAATTATCGTTATTATCCAGTGCATGTGTCTTCGGGGAGCGGGTAATCTGCCTTTCTTTCGGATACTGTCTCTCTTTCGGGATCTGTTTCTCTTTCGGAAACTGTCTCTCCTTCGGTATCTGTTTCTCTTTCGGATGCTGCCCCTCCGCCGGAAATGCAATGTATCCGGAAAACAGCAGGGCTGCAACGGCCAGTTTGAAATAACTTTTCATTTGTGCTGTACTGTTAGTTTTGAGGCGGACCAATGGCTTCCACATATCGTCCCAGCCAGTAGGGAAGCAGGTAAATATAGGGTGGATACTCCCTGCTCCCGTTGCTGCCTCCATTGTTCCGGTAAGCTCCGTTATGCAGGTGCATGGGCCGTTCATCCATGGGTAGTATCTCGCTGTATTCCTGTCCCCTGAAATTGGGTGCAACCGGAGTCAGATCCCTGCGGTGACGGTTTTCAATGTTCCAGGAAACAAGATCCAGCGGGAACTCCTTCAGCCACCAGACGGAGGCATCCAGATCATAATCGGGACCTCCGGCCAGGGCGTACATGAAGTTCCAGAGCGGGTTCTTTTCGGAGCGTTCGACTTCCCAGTGGCTGCGCACACTCTCCATGTACTGGTTTCTCAGTTTATCTGTAAAGGCATATTTAATCAGTGCAGGTACCGTCAGAAAATACATCTCATCATCGGAATGGTTCCATGCATCACTCAGGATCTGGCCCTCCACGTAACCGATCTTGGAGGCCGGGCGCAAGACATTTTCCAGGTAGCCGAACCTGTTCATCAGTTCATAAGCCTTCTCTTTGTAGATCTCCTTTCCCGTAAAATGGTAGGCGGTCTGAAGAAAGGCCAGTATGAGCGTGGAATTGAGGCGCCGGTCCCCCACGTTCACAGGGAAGCTGTTGACGTAGTCGGGATTCCAGCGTCCCCACCGGGTGATCTCACCGTTCCAGGTCACCAGGTACCAGTCATGTTCAATAATATGATCCATTTCGATCTGAATCTGGTGGATGGCGCGTTCCCTCCACTCCCGGTCAGGAACCATCTCCGCAAAGAGGGCATATACAAAAAAGTGGCCGCACGACTCATCGCTGCTGGTGGTGGATTTCCATCGCCAGCGATCCTCATTCAGCCGCCAGATCTTTTGATCCTCCGGGATAGCAGGGTCCGTGTCGCTGGACTGGTAACCATCCACCTCATAGGTCCGGGCAGGGAATCCCCGGATACCGCTGATGGCAGTGAGCCGTTCCATGGCTTCAAAAGCCTCATAAGCATTTTGAAGTGCATCTTCTGATCCGGTGGAGGCGTAACGGAACAGCTCACCTGCCAGGTACATGGAGGTCCAGAGCCCGTCATTGTCCGTGTCGGTCAGCACTGCGGTGGAGAGATCACCGGGTACCAACAGGTTGGTCTCGGAACTGAAGCCATAGCGGATGTGGCGGAGGCGCTGAATCTCCTGGAACCGGTTGGCTTTCTCTTCCAGTGTCATCATGGTGAAGTTGATCCTGCTCAGCCCTTTTCCGGTGAGGACCAGCACACTCCGGCCGGGGCCGGCACTGATATCGATTACGCGGTCATCCACCAGCCAACGCCTGGAGGCGTAATAATCAAATTTACCATCTTCCCGTAGCGCAAAGGCTCCCCTGGAGGAGCCGAACCACAACCTTCCGCCTATGTTTTCAATCGCTGTGATATGTTTACCGGGAAGTTTCGTGTTCAGGGGTGCAATTCCTGCGAAGGAGGTACGATCCAGTGTAAGGATACCGGCTTCGGTACCAACTACCAGGTGCCGGTTGCCGTCGGCCGGGGCCATGGCTGTGAGAGCCTTACCGGCATATACCTTTGTCAGTTTCCGGTCAGGTACATGCAGTGTGTGGATGGCATGGCGGGATAAAATGATAAATGATTGTGCCTGCCGGTCAAACAGCAGTTCCACCGGGTTGAATGCATCCAGGGAATGCTTCCAGACCATCTGTCCGTTCTCAAAGTAGAACAATCCTTCCCGGCTGGCTATCAGAAAAGAGAAATCATCTCCCATCACAAAGTGCAGGGGACCGGTTACCCGGTGCTCCACATAGAATTTTCCTGCCCAGGCATTGCTGAGTATTGCTTTGTCGGTCATGTAAACAAACTGATCCCTGTATTTTTCCAGGGCAAGGATGTGCATGTCACTCAGGGGACGGTAACGCTGGTCCGGTACCAGCGCACTGTTCCAGGATTGCAGGAGGCCCTGCCGGGAGAGCACCTGGATATTGTGGTTCCGGTCGCTGCAGACCTGCTTCAGGACCGGTACAGGATCTTCATCGCCGCTTGCATATTTTTCCGCATAATCCTGCAGATAGGGAATATCTTCATATTGCTGGCAGAGGGCACTCCCCCCCAGCGCTATTCCGGATACCATACATAATATGAAGGGTCTCATCTGTTTAAATTTTCAGTTTGACTTCATTTCCTCTTTAATACAGCTGTTAAAAATCCAATGCTCCCAGGAGGGATTTACCTGTCCAGTTTGCTTCGGCCACAGGGTAGAGGCTGTGGTCAAATCCGGCCCAGGCCGTATGCATCATCCCGGTAAAACGGGATCCGTACTTTTTACCCTCCTCCATGATATCCAGGATATTGGCCGGTTCAAACCATACCACTCCTCCTGTCCGGTAACCGCGCTCCAGGTAAAAACGGAGCTGTTTCCGGGTTTGAGCCCTGTCGCTGTGGTAGACAGCCACATAGTTCCAGTCGTGGACCAGGATATCAGGTGGCAGGCCCTCAACGGCACCTTCCACCCCCAGCATGGGAGCATTTTGATAATCGTTGAAAAGGTCACCCCAGATGCACACTTCAACATCCGGACCATATTTTCTGATGAGCCGGTAAACCCTGTTGATCTGGTCAATCATCATCTCTTTATTGCTCATTTTTCGGG
>JANTFK010000120.1 GCA_024763595.1 Bacteroidales bacterium
ACGCTAAGACGCAGAGTAAGAATATCTTTGCGCCTCTGCGACTTTGCGGTGAGTATTCAATTTTAGTTACTTTAGTCATTACAGTTTGCTGTCATTTACCCCATGACGATAAATGTCAGGGCTGGCACTTTGCGAATCCCGATGTTTTCTTTACGGATTTCTGTGTAACAGTTGTTATACATAGGAAGTTTTGCCTATAGTTCATGTAATATCTTCCGGAAGGCATCGTACAGCAAAGGCGCTGTATTGGGGCCCAGGGAGTTTTCCTCACCGTAGGGAGCCTTGTCCCTGTTATAAGTGAAAGGAGGTTTTACATCCCACTGGCTTTTGGGGATAATATACCCGATCTCATCATTCGATAAACCTATAATGAATTTATATTTACCGGGCATCAGATCGCGCAATGGAGGCACTTCGAGGGGATCGATTCCATAGTCTTGTCCTTCCGGTGCTTCTATCCCTCCATTAATGATCTCAGGATATATCTCTCCGGGTACTGACAAGAAACTTACAGGTCCGAAGGAAAATGCAGCTACTTCGGAGCGGGTCTTCATCCAGCCGGTCATGCCAAAATCCAGTACACCAAGAGTTACAGCTAACCTGAACATTTTATTTTCAAGCGGCAGCGTGATGGTTTTTGCGCGAACGGAAAGACTTGTTTTATCTATTATGGTATCAGGATGCTCCAGGGCATTGAGGGCAAGTAAGGCCAATTGCTGTCCCTGGGCTTTGGCTTTTGAGAAGGCCGGCTCAATGTACGTAGTGTCCCTGAACGGATCTTTCATCGGCATGCTGCCACGGGTGGTCATCAGCCCGCCGATCTCACCATTGATATATACGGTAGTGCCACCAACACCGGCTTTCACCAGGGAATCTTCGTTATATAGACCTTTCTCGATATATTCCCTGACATAATGTGGGAAGTCTGAGGTGATGTACAGGTTATCAGACCAGAGAGTTTCCGCATGGTTGGCCCAGGCTACAAGTACCCCCAGGGTAGAATCCGTTTTGGCATCAACGGCCTGGATCATACGTAAACCCGGTTCCATAACAATGGGGTCTCTGGTATCCATCATCAATACGCCGGCATCTTTCAGGTTCTGTGCAATTTTCAGTCTTGCAGGACGCAGGTTCTTTACCGCTTCTGTTATGGATGCTACCGCCTGCTCTTTGACAATCTGCAGCTGTTCTTTATTTACTCCGCTTTTCAGGATGCTTTTACCCCAAATTCCCAGCAGATCAAAACTCTCATGGTCATGAGTACTGGAGACGATTGCATAATCAATTCCGGCATCTTCGGGGATCTGTTCCCTGATGTCAATAACATCATCATTCCTCAACCCGATAGCATCCAGTGAAACCAATGCCAGACGGGTATTTCCGTCATCCATAACAACAGCACGTGCCCATACGTTATCATGCACCCCATTTGCAGCCCTTTTATTACTGAAACCGGCTATCCAATAAGCATCAAATTTTCCATTGTGGTTGTTGTCGTGGTAGATATCCCCGTCTTTTTTTTTGTATTTAGCATCGTGGTTTACATCTTCCCATGTGTCTATAATATCCGGTGTAAAGGGCTTTGCAGCAAAACCAACCCTGAGTTGCGTGGGGGTTGATGCTTTTACAGTCAGGTTTACCTCATAACCCGGATGGCGGTCACGCATTTGCCAGACAGTTCTGACTATCATTGCCACTACCAGTACCAGAATTATGATTCCCGTTTTCACAAACCATCTTTTCCTTTTCATAGGTGTTAAGTTTTATGTAAAGTTCTGTATTTTAATTTCCCATAAGAGATGTCTCCTTTAAATCGGCAAATTGTTGTCTGCTATTAGCTAAAGCCTCTGGTTTCTGTTACCTCACAATTTTAATGAGTGAATGATTAAATGCGTAAATGAGTGAATATAAATACTCTACAATAATTGTTTACTTTTAGAGTCTTTTTCATGAACTTTTAATAATCAGCATCATTCCATCCCGCAGTAGCGGGATTTCGCTCCGCTCAACAACCACTCAATCCTCAATCCTCAATCATTTATCACATCTCTCACCTCTCATCTCTCATCTCTCATCTCTCATTTCTCATCACCCCCTCCCTTCCCCCTCGATACAACCCTCGCAAACTCGGGCCACTCGGGGAGCGGTCGGGCTCATCCCTCGCTCTCCGAGGCTTCAGCGAAGGTGAGGCTCCCTCGCATTATCACATTCATTCAATCCCGCTTTCGCTTAAGCTACAGCGGGCAAAGCATTCAATCAATCATTCAATCATTCAATCATTCAATCATTCATTCCTCGCAGGATAAGGAACATCATACCCTTTCATGGCATGCCAGATGATCCGGTTAAATATATCTTCATCAATCAGATCCACCTCATCCAGGTTCTGTTCGAGGGATTTTTTTGCCCAGTAAAGTTCTGCTCCCGAAAGCTGACTGAGTGACTGATTAATTTCATCCAGGGGAATATTATTGGGTAAAGCGGTAAAAGGCGAGAAATCCGGTTTTGCAGTAAAACAGTCAACCATAGGTTCCGCTGAAAGATCAAACTGGTTTAACGGGGGTATGCCCAGGATATTTTCAATGGTTCTGAACATGTTGATCTGAGAGTAATTTGTTGAGATAACCTCTCCTCTCTTTGTGTATGGACTTATAACGAAACCAACGGTGCGGTGTCCATCAACATGATCAAGTCCGGCCTGGGGATCATCTTCTGTAACAAAAATACATGTTGTGCTCCAGAACTTGCTGTGCGAGACGGCCTCTACAATTCTTCCCAAGGCCAGGTCATTGTCTGCTACGGAAGCCCGGGGTGTTGGAAGTCCCGGTCTGGTGCCCGAAGTGTGGTCGCAGGGCAAAAGCATGATAATGAAGTTTGGAAAATTTTCACTCTTCTCAAACTCTTTCAGCTCTTTAATAAACTCAGCTGCCCGGTAAACGTCCGGAACCTTTTGGGGAAATCCTATGAAAGACGGACAGGTATATGGTTGCATTTGTGGCAGGTTTACTTTTGATCTGATGGAGGTCTTTTTGGTACCTTGCAAAAAATCCTGATAGATTTCAGAAAAAGTAGCTTCTCCGGGTTCAATAACAGCATCCACAAATTCACCATAGTTGCGGAAAGTCAATCCATGCTGCAAAACGTTATCCCAGATAAATCCTGTGGGGGAATAAGCCAGCGGATCACCTCCGTCATAAGGATAGCTGCGGGGAAAGTCCCCAAAAAATTTCTCAAGATAATCAGTGACATAGGCTTCATCTGTCCACTGATGGCCATCTGCACTTAAAATGCCACTGCAGTAAAAGTTATCCATAAGAACGAACTGCTTAGCCAGAGCATGGTGGTTTGGTGTGATTTCCCCGCCGAAATGCACGAGGGATGTATCGCCGTTTCCCTGTGCCATATCACCAAAAACCTGGTCGTAAGTACGGTTTTCCTTGATGATATAGACCACGTGTTTAAAATGAGATTCCTGTCCGGGGAACTGTGGAACCGGAACTTTCTGTTTTACTTCTTTATCCCGGATCAGTTGTTTCATCATCTTATCGTACCGGTTATTCTTTTTCACGGTTTCTGTCATTTTATCCAGAGTGGTTTTATCAGGTAGCGGGATAAAGGATATACTTCCCATATGGTTATGGGTGTTGTAACCGGGCCTGTCGGCCCGCATATTTCTGGAACCAATCCCTTTGGTATTGGCAACGATCAGAAACTTTGAGTCCTTATCCATGATCAGTGCTCCCGGATACCAGGCTGTGGGGATGAATCCGGCTATTTTATTTTGATTATCCGGTTGTAAAATACAAACCGCATTATCGGTACCATTGGCGACAAAAAGTTGTTTTCCGTCCGGGGAGAGAACCAGGGCATTTGGTGCACTGCCAAAGGGCAGATCTTTTTCCATTCGCACTGATATCTCATCCAAAACGGCATCAGTTTTTGTGTCAATTACAAAAACCTGGTCACTGTTGGCGCATGCCACATACAACCGGGATTGATCCTGACTTAATACCATGGCCCCGGGATGGAGTCCTACTTTTATGGTTTTGATCTTTTTCCCGGCTTCCGGATCAATTACAGAAACTGTTCCGTTGCTGGCAATGCCCGTTTCCGGATCAACAAGAATTTCGCTTCCGGAAGTTATATAGGTTGATTCTCCCGGTTCGGGTTGCCTGCCTCCCCAGTTACTAACATATACTTTACGGCTGGAGAGACAAACAGCTTCATAGGGAGAAACGCCAACCGGGATTTCCGATATAGACCGGTCTTGCAAGCTGACCACCGCCAGGGTATTGCTCCGGCTGAGAGGTACATACAATTTGTCTTTCAGTGGGTTGAAGGCAAAACCGCCCGGAACCGGGTTTCCTCCAATTTTGGGTTTCTTAAAGACCAATGGACCCATCCAGGTCAAAACATTGTTGGGATCTTTTTGGGCAACAAAAATTCTGTCCCTTGCCTGGCTGACGTATATTTTAGTTCCGTCAGGGGAAAAGGAAATACCATTAAATGAACCACCGCCCCTTATTGGAAGTGATTGCATAATCGTACGGTCCAGCACACGTATCAGTTCCAGTGAGTTCATATTCAGGACTGCGAGCCATTTTCCATCCGGGCTGAGTGCCAGATCAACCGGCCTGCCGGGAAACAGAAGCTGAAATCCGGCCGGTCGCAACAGTTGATTGGTGGGTACCAGAATGCTCCCATCCGGCTGGGGACCTACTTTAAGGGCAGTTTGCTTAACTTGTCCTTGCTCATTTTGGCAGGCGCAAAGAAATAAAACAAGGAAAGCCGACATAAGAACCATTGATAATTTACTCATAACCATGTTTTATAATTTCCAATATTTAAAGCTCCAAATTCCAAATAATATTCAAAATAGATCCCACTTCGAAAAGTAATAATTTGTGAAATTTCAACATAAATGAATAGCACAAGTTGCTGTATTTGTGATTTGTCTATTGTAGTTTAATATTTCAGTAATCTTTTTCCATACTCCCAAACATTTGTTCCTCTACTACTCTGCAGATTGTGTGATATACCGGCAGGTGATATTCCTGTACTTCGGCAGTCTGGCCGGCAGGTACGCAAATGGTGATATCACAATGATCTTTTAGTTTTCCACCGCTCTCACCTGTAAGTCCGACTACCGTCAGTCCCATTGCCCGGGCGGTTATGGCAGCATCAATCACATTACCGGAGTTTCCTGAAGTGGTAATGGCAATCAGGACATCCTCTTTTTTGCCATATCCTGCCACCTGCTGGGCAAAGATAAGGTCTGCATCCATATCATTGGCTATGGCGGATATCAGGGATGCATGGGCATTCAGTGAAATTGCAGGCAGGCCCGGTTGCAGTTTCTCGGCAAGAGAGGGTCCCCTTTCCTGATCAGCGGAATGAAGGATTTTCTTTTGTTCTTTCTCCAGGATACGTTTCTTCTCAAAGCCTTTCATCAGTTCCCCGACAATATGGTCTGCATCTGCGGCACTGCCTCCATTACCGCAAACCAGCACTTTCCCATCTTCCTGATAACAATCAATAATGGCCTGGCAAGCGTTGTGAATATCCTTTTTACAGGACCTCAGCGCCGGGTACCGGCTAATAAGATGATTAATGATTTTTTCTTTTGTCATGATATTATTCTTTATACAATGCAACACAAAGAGCGGCATAGTCGCCTATTTTTTCTCCGAGGCCGGCAGGTAGTATTTTGCAAACTTCTCTTGCTGCAGGGATAGCCTCACGTTCCAGTACTTTTTCAAGATGGGGCCTGATCAATTTTTCGTTTCGTGCAAAAATACTTCCAATTACAATACATTCCGGATTAAGAACATCTATAAGCACGGACAGGCCTTTTCCCAGATATTCGGAAGATATGCGCACGATCTCCAGTGCAATGGGATCCCCTGAGGAGGCTGACTCAAAAACGGTTTTGGCAGTAATGGAATTCAATTGACCGGGGGAGTGGCAAAAGCTTACCTTTTCACTATTTTCAAGTTTCTTCGATACAATTTCCCGGGCCAGTTGAGCAATGCCTCCGCCACTGCAAAAACCCTCAAAAGAGCCTGCTTTCCCAAACCCTACAGGTCCGTCATCCGCCAGTCTGATATGTCCCACTTCACCTCCCAGGTCATTTGTTCCTGAATAGAGTTTTCCGTTGAGGATCAGTCCCGAACCCATACCTGTTCCAAAAGTAAGAAAGATCATATTCCTTGTGCCTTTTCCCGCACCCATCATCCACTCGGCCAGTGCACCGGCATTCGCATCATTCTGAAGTGCAACATCCACACCGAACTCTTTTCTGAAGATATCAACAATAGGTACAGCGTCCCATCCGGGGAGGTTGGGAGGGGAGTAGATCACCCCTTCTTTCGAGTCCAGCGGCCCACCACAACTTATCCCGATCCTCTTCAGGCGGTCAGCATCGTAATTTTTCAAGATATTACGCGCCTGCCTGCTAAACTCCGCCAACACCTCCTTCCACCCTCTTTCCACCGTCCGGGTCGGGAACACCACTTTCTCGTAAATTTTAAAGTCCTCATCCCCCAACACCACGGTACATTTGGTGCCGCCGATGTCGATGCCGAGGAGGAGGTTGTCCGGGTATTTATTAGTATTCATTTTATTGAATGATAGAATGTATAAATGAGTGAATGAGTGAATGAGTGAATGAATGAAAATTTACCTACTTTTTATATAAATTATTCTTAATTGAAGTCATTATTTTAGTCAATTCTATAGATTCTTTTCTTTAATTCTTCAACAAACAATTCTTTTTTCTTATCCATAGTTTTATCTATTTTTCAAACATTCAAACATTCAAGCATTTTTTCCCACTGAGAGAAATCCGGAATGATCATATGCGCCCCGGCCCTGATGAGGCGGGTACGCTTTTCAGGGTTCAGCCCGTATCTTCTCACTTCGTCTGTGGCCATACCAATCGCTATTCCATCAAATTTAACACATTCTTTTATTTCCACAGGCCCGTCACCAAAAACCATCAGTTCATCGCCATGAAGATTATTTTCCCTGATAATACGGTCGATAACCATCTTTTTTGAATATTTCCTGATGTCATTTTCCGATCCGTAGATCCCACCGTTAAACAACGCGGCATAACCCAGTTTCTCCGACTCGTTAAAGACGTCTTCTTTGTCGGTTCCGCTTGCGAGATAAAGTTTCATTCCTTTATTAAGGAGTGATTCAAGAAAAGCAACAGACCCTTTTATAGTAAAATCCTCAATAGCAAGTTCACCTTTTTCAAGTTTTGCCAGTCTTTGGGAAACCACCTTCATCAGTTCATCGTTATATAGTTTTTTGTAACCGAACTTATCGAGGACCCTGTTTTTGGGAACAATATTAAAGTCCTTCACCATTTTCACCAACGCCTCCATTTGCAGTATGGTTTGAATGCCCGTTGACATGTCAATGTACTGATTTACCTGATCACGAACCTCCCTGTAAAGTGATTCGTCAGCAGTATCGAACTCATCACCGAGTATGGCCCTGATCATTACCGGCTCCATAACAGATTCCCAACCCTGTCTTAATGTGCTGATTGTCCCGTCGTTATCAAACAGAATATGCCTGGTGTGACCCAACCGGGAAACAACTGCCGGATGGCATATCTCTATTTCAGTGTCGGGGATATGTTTTGCCTGTCGTATATCTCTTGCAAGTTCGGATTGGTAATTATAATCGGCATCCTTGTTCTGGGCCAGGATCTCTTCACCGGTAGCGGTTCCGGTAGTGAAAAGTTTTTGAACCGTTACGGCTGCGGCCAGGTTGGCGAATTCAGCTGACTCAGCCGGAGAAAAACCTGCTGCCAGGGTGCAGGCGAGGGCGCTGATCGTTGTATCACCGGCACCGACAGGATCGAGTTTTTTTGTCAGAAGAATTGCAGGAATTTCAGTAGTGCCTGTGTCATCAATGCACACTATACCACGTTCCCCACACGAAACAAATATGGGTTTATGGTATTGCTCATAAACATTCCTGCCGTATTTTTTAACGTCGGAAAGTGATACAAAATCCTGCGGACTGACATCCTTACCATTGAGAACAGCAACTTCAATTTCGTTGGCCTTCCGATAGATATTCTGAAAGAGGGAGTTATAATGCCTGGAGTCAAGGATGATAACTTTATCATCATATTTAGTAAAAAGTTTGTTGGCCTGGTCGATAAATTCCCTGTTAGGGATACTGCCTGCAACCTGCTGATTAAAGATCAATGCATCGGAATTTGTCAGGGCGGTTTCCAGGTTCTTCAGTATTTCTTTATCCGTTTCAGGGGAGCGTTTGTTTTTAGTTCCGAAATCAATACGCGGGTCTTCTTTTTCCCCATAATATTTTTTGGTATAAGTATAGGTGTCAAAATTTTCATTTTGGATGGTCAGGGCACTTGTGTCGGCACCCAGCTGACGCATCTGTGATGTCAGTTCACG
>JANTFK010000121.1 GCA_024763595.1 Bacteroidales bacterium
GGAACCGGACCGAGTAACGATCCCTGTTGATATATTTCAACTCATCAGGGAACCGGACCGAGTAACGATCCCTGTTGATATATTTCAACTCATCAGCGGTAAGGACCTCAAAGAGGCTCGATTTCTGGCTACAATCCTCACACTCCGCACAAAGCTTATCAATGTTCATAACTATTACAAAAAAAATCGATCGGATTTGTAATATACATAAATTTGATGAACCTGATACAGGTCAGCAATATTACTGATCCATCTCGATTAAAAATGTATCATATTTCGTTTTGATTTCTTTTTCCCCATCTCCCATAACCCATATCTTTAACACCATTGGGGCTGCAACAGCCCTATCTGAACACATATAACTGTTTCTGATATGAGAAGAGTGATGGTAATGATAACGGGCACAGTGATTCTGATACTTTTCGGGTGCACAAAATATGAGATCCCAAAGCCTGAATGTCCCGAGAACCTTCCAACCGGTATTGGCTTTTCTTCAGATATCCAACCCATCTTCAATAAAAATTGTGTCATGTGTCACGGTGGCGGGCAGTCGCCCGACCTGAGTGCGGGCTGGTCCTATGATGAACTCATGGATGGCGGATATGTGGATACGGAGTTCCCCTGTTCAAGTGTGATCTACGAGATCTTCTCAGGTTCCCACAGTGACAGGGCCACGGAAGAGGATATATTAACCATCCTGGGATGGATCGATGAAGGAGCCAAGGACAACTGATAAAACAAACCAACGACTATGAAACGATATTTAAAATTAATCAGTACTGCATGCATCATTACTTTTCTGTCTCCAGGGATTGCAAATGCCCAGGAGGAGG
Source organism: Bacteroidales bacterium (assembly GCA_024763595.1). Classification (GTDB taxonomy): domain Bacteria; phylum Bacteroidota; class Bacteroidia; order Bacteroidales. Next base: position 834 of record JANTFK010000121.1, read on the forward strand.
ATAGCCCCATTGCCCCTCCGTTCGAGACCCTCAACCTGATCGATAATCAGACCACGGTCAATCCTTATAAGGGACAGGTGATCCTTGAGATCCAGCACCGCTTTTCAAAGATAGAGGAGATTGCCGACCTGTTTGGAATATATGGCAGTGCCAACACCCGGCTTGGTGTTTCGTATGGCCTCACCGATAAGATCATGCTTGGATTCGGGACAACGCGAAATTACATGTTGCAGGACCTGGAGTGGAAATACAGCATTCTGACCCAGACTCAGTCAGGGAAAGTTCCGGTCTCTCTCTCCTATCACGGGAATGCTGTGCTGGATGCACGTGCCGATAAATACTTTGGTCCCGAAGAAGATTATCAATTCATCTACCGCCTCTCTTCCCTGAACCAGCTGATCGTATCCAGGAATTTTGCCGGAAGGTTTAGTTTTCAGGTGGCACCGACATTTGTCTGGTTCAATGCGGTCCCTGAAGGATACAGGAATGCCAATGCTTCCGTTAATGTGGGCAGCCGGCTTCAGGTGCTGGGCTTTCATTCCATTGTATTTGAATACGACCAGCCCCTCCTGACGGCAGATGAGAAGGTATATCCCAACCTGGCCCTGGGCGTGGAAATCGGAACAAGCACTCACTCATTCAGGGTCTTCGTCTCCAACTACAATTCCATTGTCAGGAACCATGGTATTGCGTTTAACGGGAACAATCCCCTGGAAGGTGACCTCCAGTTCGGATTTAATATTTCTATAAGGTTCTGATTATGAAAACCCCAACCATCCTTAGTGCAGCATTACTTTCTCTGACAATTACATCAACACTCATTGCCCGCCAGGTTGACACTACGAAGCTGAAGCCTTTCTATTTCGAAGTGAATGATTACGTGGAGGAGAATGAGCATTGTCTCAGGTGCCATGGTGAGGTGAAGTTCCTCCTGGAGGATCCTGCCCTGGACAGAGCTGTCTATGAGCATATGTGTCCGGACCGGCAGATTGACAGGGATGCCTATTATTCAGCTGTGCATAAAGGGTTCAGTTGTACAGACTGTCACTCTTATGATTTCAACACTTTCCCGCACCCGCTTGAAGCCAGGTTGGAAGATAGCTATGAATGCCTGGATTGTCACGGCTATGATGAGACCTTTGCACAATACCACTTCGAAGATATCGCACAAGAATTCCAGGAAAGCATTCACAATATGGATGATTTTACCTGCTGGAAATGCCATAACCCCCATAGTTACAAGGCATTCATGAGAAACGCCGATGACCTGGGTGAAGCGATTGTCTATGATAACAATATCTGTCTGAACTGTCATGCCAACTTTTCTAATTTTACTTTGCTGACCGACCGGGCAGAGATCAATGTGGTGCAGAGCCATGAATGGCTGCCCAACCAGGCCTCCCACTTTTCCCATGTAAGGTGCATCGAGTGCCATACCGAAATTAATGACTCCATCCTGATCGCACACAAGATCCTGCCAAAAACAGAAGCTGTAAAACGCTGTACAGAATGCCACTCAACAGACTCCAGACTGATGTACACCCTCTATAAGTTCCAGATCAAAAAAGAACGCAAGGCGGGTTTTGCCAACGGAATCATTATCAATCAGTCCTATGTGATTGGTGCCAACCAGAATTTGTTCCTGAACAGGCTCAGTATACTGGTCTTTCTGCTGACATTCCTTGTCATCCTGCTGCATACTTTCCTGCGTATCCGTAATCTGAAAAACAAATAATATGACAAACCATAAAATATACCTCTATCCGGTATGGATCCGGATCTGGCACCTGATCAATGCCCTGATGTTCCTGTTACTTATTTTTACGGGAATATGCCTCCATTTTTGCGGAACCGGACAAACATTGATCCCTTTTAATATTGGGGTGGGGATCCACAACACAGCAGCCATTATTATAACTTTCAATTACGGAGTTTTTGTCATTGGCAACATGATAACCCGCAACGGAAAATTCTACCGGAAATGGCGGAAAAACCTGGTCACCAATCTGTGGAAGCAATTTGTGTTTTACGCAGTGGGGATATTCAGGAACGAAAAACACCCTTTCCCCATAACCGAGAAACAAAAATTCAACCCGCTCCAGAAATTCGCCTATGTGATCGCCATGTACTTTGGCATGCCCCTGCTCATTCTTTCGGGTCTGGCTCTGATGTTCCCCGGATTAACGGGATACAGTGTATTTAATATCAGCAGCCTGGTTTTTTATGATGTACTGCACATCATCGTAGGCTTTGTGCTTTCGCTGTTCCTTCTGGTGCACCTCTACACATGCACCCTGGGGGATAAACCCGGCACCCTATTCAAGAGCATGGTAACCGGGTATCATGAAGAGCATGAAGCAGAAGAATAGTGTGCAACAGGGTATTAAGAATAGATTTAAATTATACTCACAATCAATGAATTAAAGGTTAGTTTATACAAAATTTGCTATTTTGGGTTCATTCGTAAGACGCTATCTCCGAACGTGGAATGAAATGATCAGATCCTGCAAGCAGTACCAGATCACCCCAATACCCAGCCGGCTCATTTTATATATATTCCTGGTATTCATCCCGGTCCTGATGCATGCCCAATCCGATGAAGATTGTATGATGTGCCATGAAGATCCCGAACTGGAGGGGATGTTACATGGCAGAATGGTTTCCATGTTTGTGGATACCATGGTATTCGAAAGGTCGGTGCACAATGGCAACAGTTGCATTTCATGCCATACAAGTGCTGCCGATGAGGGCTTTCCGCATGCGGACGAATTAAAACCGGTCAATTGCGGCGAGTGCCATAAGCAGGAAATGACTGATAACAGCAAGGGCATTCATGGCCAGGCATTGCTTATGAATGACCCCAATGCCCCCAGTTGCAAAGAGTGCCATGGCCATCATGATATTCTGCACTATACTGACCCCAACTCACGCACCTATAAAATGAACATTCCATTCTTATGTGGAAAATGCCATCAGGAGGGAGAGGTGGTAGCCAGGATCTATGATGTGTCCGAACACAATGTCATAGAGAATTATACCCAGGGGATACACGGCAGGGGGTTGTTTGAGGCGGGACTGATTGTAACTGCTACCTGTAACAATTGTCACGGTAATCACCTGATACTGCCCCATACAAGCCCAAACTCGTCCATCTCGGCCAACAGAATTGCTGGCACCTGTATGGTCTGCCACATCAAGATTGAAGCCACCCATAAAAAGGTGATCCGGGGTGAGTTGTGGGAAAAGGATCCTTCCATTATTCCATCCTGCTCCGAATGCCACCCTCCGCATAAAGTGAACATTCCGGAAATTCAAGCCAGGCTTTCCGACAATTCGTGTATGAAGTGCCATGGTGATACAGCGATACATAAGTTAGTCGATGGCGAAACAGTTTCACTATTTGTGGATGCACATATCCTTCCAAACTCCGTCCACAAGAATATTCAGTGCACCAAATGCCATACTGAGGTTACGGATCACCTGAAACGGCCCTGTGCCACCAATGAACCGGTGGATTGTTCCTCCTGTCATGCCGAAGTATTCGACCTGTTCTTTGAAAGCGCCCACGGGCAGGCTTTCTACCACGAAAAAGAAAATGCGCCATATTGCACCGATTGTCACGGCACCCACAATACCAAATCAAGATTTGACGATACATCCCCTGTATACAGGACAGCCATACCGGAGCTTTGCGGGGAATGCCACCGAAAGGATGGCAAAGCGCATATTTCTCCGGAGGAGAAGGATCTCAATGAATATTCCAATTATGCCTCCAGTGTACATGGAATGGGTGTTACTGAAAAAGGATTAACGGTAAGTGCTGTCTGTACCGATTGCCATACTTCCCATTTTGCCGTGAAAACATCCGATGTAAGATCGACTGTTAATCCTGCCAATGTGCAGAAAACATGCGGTAACTGCCATAAGGGCATTTATGAGAAATATATGAAGAGCGACCATGCTTTTACCCAGGATAATCCGGGGAAGGACTATCCCACATGCGTGAGATGCCATACCGCACATGTAATATCCGATGTCAATCAGAATAAGTTCATGAAAGAGGTGACGGTTCAGTGTGGTTCCTGTCATGAAGAACAGGCCGATACCTATATGAAAACCTTTCACGGAAAAGCTTACCAGCTAGGGTACTTTGAGTCGGCAAGATGTTCCGATTGCCATGGATCACACAATATCCTGAAAGCCAGTAACCCGGCATCCATGATCTCGCAGGCAAACCTGGTAAATACCTGTGCGGCCTGCCATATAGGTGCCGGCAAGCGGTTCTCCAGGTATCTGAACCATGCCACACAGAAAGATGACCCCTGGATGCATGGCACCTATATTTTCATGACGGCCCTGTTGTTGAGCGTATTTATTTTTTTCGGAATTCACCTGCTCATGTGGCTGCCCCGGTCAATGATGGAACGAATCAGGAGAAAGAGAACCAGACCACTGGAAGAGGGAAATCTCTATGTCCGGCGGTTTAACAGGAAACAACGGATTACGCACGTATTTGTCATCGTCAGCTTCCTGATGCTTGCACTGACCGGAATGATGCTGAAGTTTGCCCATATGGAATGGGCCCGGTTCCTTGCAAAGTTATTGGGCGGAGTTGGAACAGCAGGTGTGGTTCACCGTATCGGGGCAGTAATCACCTTTGGATATTTCACGTACCATATCATGAACCTGGTCAAACTGAAACGGGAGAAAAGGCTTTCCGCACTGCAATTCATTTTTGGCAAGAACTCGTTATGGTTCAATAAACAGGATGTGAAAGATTTCTGGGCCACCATGAAGTGGTTCGTTGGAAGAGGCCCCCGTCCCAGTTACGGCAGATGGACCTACTGGGAGAAATTTGACTACATGGCGGTGTTCTGGGGAGTGGCCGTGATTGGATTCAGCGGACTGGTACTCTGGTTCCCGGTCTTCTTTACAAGGTTCCTGCCAGGCTGGGTAATCAATGTGTGCCAGATCATCCATAGTGATGAAGCATTGCTGGCTGTAGGATTTATCTTTACGATCCATTTTTTCAATACCCATTTCCGGCCCGAATCGTTCCCCATGGATACTGTTATTTTCACCGGGCATGTGCCGCTCGAACATTTCAAATATGAAAGACCGCGTGAATATCAGGAACTGAAGGACTCCGGTGAGCTTGATAATCATATCTTTGAGAAAAAATATGAGAAAGAGACCATACGAATGGTCAGATTCTTCGGATTTCTTTTCCTGGCAGTGGGGGTGATCCTTGTGGCTTTGATTATTTACTCCTTTCTCGCCGGTGGAGGGCATTAACCGGTGCCACGATCATGGTGCTTCATCCTCCGGGTTACTCTGCTGGTACTGCATCTTCCAGCAATATTTCATAGGTGTAACCATAACCAAAATCTTTATTCAGGGACACAACCCCCTCCAGCTTAACTGTTGAACCGGTCTCAAATGAGGCGGATGAAGTCGCTGTAAGGTCAAACTTCCCGTTATGGTCGGTACCATCCTGGATATGTACCCAGTTGCGTCCCATGATTTCCGGATTGAACCTGGTCACTTTTCCCTTCACCTGTATGGTTTGTCCTTCATATGCAGCCGGATCTGCATAGAGATCTGAAATGGGAATGAACCCTTTTTCTTGTTCCAGGTTTACATCGGACTTCTCAATGGCTACCTTTGGTTTATAATCCACCTCCTGTTTTCGCGCTTGCTCCGGGGGCTCTCCGGAAAATAACCCCTCCAGGAAAATGACCTGTTCGAAGGTCCTGTCCAGTTCCTTGCTGTAAAATTCCTCCATCAGCAGACCTCCCCGGTAGCTGTAAGTTTCTCCCGGGCTGGCATCCATGGAAGGCACAGCCACCCAGTATGCCGGCCCTTTTCCCTTGACAAAGAGGTAGGTGTAATTTTCAACCTGTTCGACAGCTTTCACCCTGACCGTTCTATACTCACCGGCCGGAGTCTTTCTGCAACCGGCCAGCAGCATACACTGCAGGACAATCATCACCGCTATTGGTTTCATCTTCATCTTACGTTGCTTTATGGTTCATCATGGATCGACGGATCAGGCTAATCATAAAGAGAGCTGTGGCAATCGGAACAGGTCATCTCTTTCCAGGCTTCCCCAATATCCACCGGGTGTTTAAACTGCAGGGCACTGTCCACCGACGTGCTTTCGTAATGCTCAGCGTTACCCTGCGCCAGTATGGTGTGACACAAATTACAATCCCTGGATATGACCTGTCCACCCTCACTTTCATGATCTCCATTGTGACACCTGAAACATCCGTTAAACTCTTTGTGCCCCGTTTGTACCGGGTAGACAGCCCAGCTGGCCCTCATTTCCGGAAAATAATTCTTTGCATATCCTGCCAGGAGACCTTTTGTTGCCTGGTCGATTAAACAGGGAGTCTTATCAACAATTTCCGGGTAAGTCGAACGATAGAAGTCATCAATAAATTCCCTGATAAACATGCTCCCAGAATCCCGGTCGGTAACCTGATGGCTGAATACCTGCATGGCAACTGATTTAAGCTCCGGCAGGTCCCGCGGAATCGTGCCGGCAGTCATCAGATTATCTGTGAATTCCTGCGGCGGCAGGAAATAGTGGGAAGGCCTGTTGTGGCAATCGAGGCAGTCCATCTCCCTGACCTCCAATGTATCGAGCGCTTCACGATCAAGTGTGTTATAGAGATCCTGATAAATAACCGTATCACCCTCCACTTTATTAATATATCGCACCCAGGGCAGATACTCCAATTTTGCCGATGACGCCACATATTCAATTTTAACATTGCTGTTTATGTGCCAGTGGATACCTTCATGAAGTCCCTTTGCGCTCTGTTCAGCACCAATCTTCATTTTTAACAGGATATCCCATGCTGTATTGTCAGAATCTGCCAGATAGCTGGTCACTTTTTTCAGCCTGTAGGAGTAGAACTTTTCGGGCCAGTGGCACTCTTCACAGGTCTCCCTGGCAGGCCGCAGGTTATGAATGGGAGTTTCAATGGGGGTTGGATACTTTTTGAACAACACGGAGTAGACCTGGTACAAACCGGATAATTTACTCCTGACGTACCAGCTGGCCCCTTCCCCCACATGACACTCCACACAGGTCACCCTGGAATGAGCCGACTCCTGGTATGCTAAATATTCAGGTTCCATCACGGTATGACAGAGTGTACCACAGAATTCCGTTGATTCGGTATAATGGAACGCTTGGTAGCTGCCTATTCCGGAGAGTACCAGAAACAGAATCGTAGCAATAACAAAAATTGCAATGGCATTCCATTGCTTCGAATCACTCAGATCAATCACGATCCATTTCCGTGTGCTATCCGCGCCCTCCCGCCTGATTCTCCTGGATCTCCTTGAGATGCCAAGGGGTATCAGTATAAGACCGATAATCAGGAATACCGGCAGCACAATGTATATGATGATACCCGAATAGGCCCCGCCGGCACCGAACAGCCAGCTGGTGACCATAAAAAAAAGAATCACAAGTACGCTTACTACAGCCAGAATGGAACCCAGTAATGAGAGCGGATTGTAAAATGAGTTGGGTAATTTCATCAATTGTCAATCTACGAAAAAGTTACCGGTTATGCCAATAAAAA
>JANTFK010000122.1 GCA_024763595.1 Bacteroidales bacterium
GAAAATCAATGTAAAGACAGATTTTGCAACCGTAGCTATAAGCTCACTGACCGATGAACCCATACAGGGCTCAACGAATATGCTCCTGACAGCGGTAGGCCGGGCTGAGAACACAGATATGAAGTATAACGCTGATCGCAACCAGGTTCTGGATGTTGGTCATGGCCCCATCCGGGTGGAAATCATTGAAGCCACCATAGAGATAGAGACGGACCAGCCTGATCTGCGGGTTATGTCGATCAATCCCCAGGGAATGATAACCGGCTATATGCCGTCGGAATACAAGGATGGGATATTCAGGTTTGAGATTGGGCAGGAGTTCCAATCCATATACTATTTAATTCAAAATTTATAATATTGTACGATGATGAAACAATCGAAGATCAGAACCGGGTTTATGGGGTACTTTCTGGTAATTGCAGTTACCATGAACCTGCATGCCGGGGAGTTGCTGATAGGTACTGCCGAAACGGATATTACCCCGGAGCTTCCGGCAGCCATCCAGGGGCAGTTCTACCTGCGTTTAGCTGATAGTGTGGAAACACCATTGACAGCCAATGTGATCGCATTGGAGTCACAGGATAAGGATCATGTGACGGATATGGCCATTATGGTTTCCTGCGATTTGACAATTATTCCCCCCGTTTATGTGGAGAGCGTGCGCAACGAGGTGAAAAAACAACTGCCGGAACTGGATGTTAACAAAATCTTTATCAATGCAACACATACCCATACAGCACCGGTCCTGCAGAATGATGCGAAACTGCAGTACAAGATTCCGAAAGAGGGGGTATTACAGGTTGATGAATATCTGGCATTTTTTATACGTCAGGTAAGTGATGTTATCGTACAGGCCTGGAAAAACCGTGCACCCGGGAGTGTTACATGGGGTTTGGGACATGCGGCGGTTGCAAACAACCGCAGACTGGTCTTTTCTACGCGGGCAACAGATCCGGGCCCTTTTCAAAACGGTACAGCACAAATGTATGGAAGTCCCGACGCTCCCGGTTTTATGCATATAGAGGGCATGGCCGAGGATGATGTCAATACGCTTTTCTTCTGGGACCGGGCTGGTAATATCAAGGCCATGGCCATAGATGTGCCCTGCCCTGCCCAGGAAGTTGAGGGCAGGAGAGCTGTCAATGCAGACTTCTGGTACCCTGTAAGACAACAGTTAAAACAAAAGTTCGGCAGTGAACTGTGTGTTGTCGGATGGGTGGGTGTTGCAGGTGACCAGTCTCCCCATCTTTTATACCGCAAAGCTGCGGAAGAGCGGATGAGAAAACTGCGTGGACTGACCCACCTGGAAGAGATCGCCAGGAGGATTGTACTGGCTGTTGAAGAGACCTATGAAACGGTGAAAGATGAGCGGCAAACCGGTGTGCAACTGTCCCATAAAGTTGAGATCCTTCAATTGCCTGCATTCAGGATATCCGAAAGGGAGATGCTGTTCGCTATGGCTGAACGGGATAAGTATATGGCAATGATGGAGGAGGACCCGGCAACAGCTGAGAAGGTTAATGCACGAATGACCTGGAACGCGGATGTGGTCAGACGATATGCCTTGCAACAGGAGGACCCGCATCAGTTGGTGAAATCTGAGATCCATGTTTTGCGTATTGGAGATGTTGTAATATGTACCAACCCATTTGAACTTTTTACCGACTATGGAATTCGAATACAGGCACGCAGCAAAGCGCTGCAGACCTTTACCCTCCAGCTGGTTGGCCCCGGTCCGGGCCATTATGTGCCAACGCATGAAGCAGTTGAGGGAGGCGGTTACAGTGCTGTTCCGCCGAGTTGCCCCATAGGTCCTGATGGCGGAGATATGCTGGTGGAGGGTACTTTAAGACTGATTAATGAGTTATTCAAAGAGAAACCTTAAAGTTGCTTCGGTTCAGTTTAATCACAAAGCCGGGGATAAAGCTTACAACCTGGGAAGAATCAGGTCGTTCGTTGCACATGCGGCCGGTAAACAGGCAGATCTGATTGCATTTCCTGAGATGTGTATCACCGGTTACTGGCATGTCCGGAATCTCTCAAAACAGGAAGTGGTGTCATTATCCGAACCGGTTCCTTCCGGGCCATCTTCCCGGCAGTTGCTGGAACTGTCTGCAAGGTATGATATCACTGTTGCAGCAGGACTGATAGAACGTAGCGGGGATGGAAGGTTGTACAACACCTATGTGGTTGCCATGCCGGACGGGAAGGTGGCGTTTCACCGGAAACTGCATAGTTTTATCAATGAACAGATCGGGAGCGGTGATGAGTTTACTGTTTTTGAACTGCCGCAGGGCATCAAGGCCGGTATTTTAATCTGTTATGACAACAACATTATTGAAAATGCACGAATCACTGCATTAAAGGGAGCCGAAATCCTCCTGGCTCCGCATCAGACCGGTGGATGTGACAGTCCGAGCCCGCGGGCAATGGGGACCATTGACCCGGAGCTCTGGCATAACCGTAAGCATGATCCCGCTGCCATTGAAGCGGAATTCCGTGGTCCCAAAGGAAAGGAGTGGCTTATGCACTGGCTCCCGTCCCGTGCACACGACAATGGCATGTTCCTTATTTTCAGCAATGGTGTCGGACCGGATGACGGCGAGGTCAGAACGGGAAATGCCATGATACTCGACCCGTATGGTGACATACTGACTGAAACCTGCAGGGCAGGGGACGATATGGTAGTGGCAAACCTGGATATGACCGTACGTGACAGGTGCACCGGGAAGCGCTGGTTCAGAACCCGTCGCCCTGATCTGTATGGCCCGTTGACCGAACCTACCGGTATGGAGGTGGATACCCGGAAATCCCGTTTTTCCTACTTCAATACCGGGAAGAACGAAGGGGAGACAGGGTGACCCTGCCTACCAACCCGGAAGGCATGGGATCCCATGCTGTTGCATCAAACTTCTTGTAATGGAGGCTCACAATGTTGATGTTATAAAAGATCTTCCATTCAACACCTCTTCTTTCCATATCCCTGATACGGTTGGCAGGAAGGTTGGTTACCTCAATTTCCAGTATGTTCTCCCCCTCCTCCGGCACTGTTATTATTCCTGTAAAAGGAACCGACCAGAAACATCCCGTCTCTTTGCCGTTGATCCATACCCGGGCACTTTCCCTTACGTCGCCCAGGTCCAGTAACCAGTGTGTCACATCAGGATCCGGATTCCGGAACTTTGTTGTGTAACGGGCTGTTCCGCTGAATGCCTCTGCATCCTTACCCTGCATTGTCCATGAGAGCGGTTCATCCATGGTGACACTTGCCGGAATGGAGGGTCCGCCGGAAATAAACTGCAGCTCCCATGGACCTGCTATTTCAACGGGGTCTCCGGTTACCTCAAAATATTGCCATGCTTCACCATGGATCTTTCTGTTAAAGGTCCGGAGGATCATGGCGTCTCCCGGTCGCATCTGCAGATAGACCTCACTCTCCGTTCTTCCCGGTTTGATATTGCCCAGGCCGGTTTTACCGGTGAGGGGATCCATGATCATGACCGATTTGCAGGCGCAGTTAAGCGGTATGTAACCATCGATCTTCTGCGGGGTGTGGTTGACCAGGTAATAGATCTTTCCCCCTTCCGTATCCCGGCGGATAAACCCGAGGCCCAGCTCTTTAAGGGATTCTCCGTTAATTCCAAGTCCGGCCAGTGTACCCGGCAGGTCACTGCTCACGATCAGTTCCTGCGCTGTCTCACTGATCAGTTGCTGCAACCGGGCGGTCCTTTGCTCATGCTGGTAAAAACCCGGAACGGTTTCCGGCAACGCTTCAAAAACAACCGTGCTCCCCCCTTTGATAAGGCCGGTTATGGAGCTGAAGGTTTCCAATGGCATATGTGTGCATTCAGGTATGACCAGGGCTTTATAAAGCTGTCCGGATAAACCGGTCTTTCCACCGCTGGGAACAGCCTGTCGCAGGTAGCGGTCCGATACGAAATCCACAGCATAGCCCTGTTCCATGAGTGTGGTTACAACCTGGTAAAATGCAGACGGTACCAGCCAGTGGTCCTTGTTATGTATACTGAGCTGATACAGGAATTGTCCCCCAAGCCCTGAATCGTTTACATCGTCGATGACATCATAATAGGGCCAGTATATCAGTAGCTCATTGTCGCTTTTTCCCGTTTGAAGCATGGATTGGCTGCGGGCAACATAGTTAAAAAAAGAGGGTGTATCCTTCCATATTGAAGAGAGGGGTGAAAAGTTTACCGAAGCATAGAACTTCCATCCGGGCCAGGGCGCGTCAGCGGGAGAGTAGGTTGATCCGTGCAGGAACATGTGGTTCACCCCTGACAGGAGAATCTGTTCCAGTTCCGGTTTACACTGGGAAAGCGCTGTTTTAAAATGCTCCCGCAACCAGGTAAAAGTTTCCGAAGAGGTGAGGTTCTTCCCTGCAATATGGGTTCCCGAGGAGGCAAACTTCAGCATGATCATATCCTGTTCGGCTTGCTCCGCATCTGAAGTGTCCCAACGGAACCCGGGGATATCGAACCGGGTACCGTAAAAAGATTCACACTCCTGGATATCGGCTGCAGCATAAATATCCAGCAGGTTGCCCGGACTGCCGTGTGCCTGGTGTGTTGTGATGAAAGTATGCTCCCGGGCCCAACGGTTCCAGTTCCCTGAAAACTTTTCCAGCAGCAGGTCGGAGAGGGTCTCGCGGTAATCGCTGAGAATCCGGACAGCATCTTCTCCGGAGGCACCGGGAAGCAGCAGCGGAATGTGATCGGAGAGCTCATATCCGCGCCGTTTTTTAAATTCTTCAAAGAATCCGGGGGTCAGATCGGCTTCGTAGATTTCATAGCTGTCATTGAAAATCGAGCGTAACCTGTTCTGAACCGGTCCCAGTGCCTCGTTGAAGGGCTCAAGGAAATCCTTTACCGCTTCCCCGGAAAAGTGATCCAGGACCAGACCCGCTCCGCCGGGAGCCGACCGCTTCACCATTTGCCCGGTATTGCCCAGAAAAATGGCATAGAGATCGCAATCCATATCAGCTTCCCAGTCCAGTTCTCCGTTGATCACTTTTGAGGTAAGCTCCAACTTCCGGCCTTCTTTCCCAAATGCAAAAAGATGCTGCAGCCGTGCTGTTGCAGGCATATCAGGCTTTTCAAAGGTTGTGGTCAGGTTTTGCAGCTTTGCAAGCTCAACTTCATCCGGTTCATTCCCTGTGATCTTTTGCCTCAGTCTCTGGCCCGCTTTCAGGGTAAAGGACCGAATGTACATCTTACCGGCAGCATGTTCAGGTTCAACCTGTGGCCCGCCATAGGGCCATCCGGTACCCAGGGTCATGTCCACTCCCATCCCCAGGCGTTCAGCCTCATCCAGGGTATGGATCAGCATCTCCATCCACCGGGGCGACAAATATTCCAGGTAGCGCTTCTCGTAGCCTTTTGCCCCGTAGATCGGAATAATCTCAACACCTCCGATGCCTGCCTCCGAAAACTCCTCCATGATCCGGGTAATATTCTCTTTGTCGACCGCACTTCCCATCCACCACCAGCGTGTCCATGGCTTCATGGATGAAGTTATCTCCGGCCAAATCCTTTCGGGACTTCCGGAGGAATGGCCGGCCGGACCGGAACAGGAAATAAAGGCAGTGGCCAAGATGCCAGATAGCGCAACAGCCAGGAATTGTCTTGCATTCATCTTTTCACTTGTATAAAGTTCGTTGTCCTTAAGGATTGGTCAATTTACTAACTTTCCCTTGACAAAATTCATTTCAGAATGAACTTTTCATGGGACCGGGAATCGCCGGTTGCAAATAAGAAAGTCCGGTTCTGGTACTGTATCAAGTACATGCGGGAAACTCATCATTGTGCCATTCAGTGTGTCTCCAAAATCATCATAGCTGACATGGTCACCTCTCCGGCAGATACCTGCACAGAAGCCTGACTATCAGAATACCCTACGAAAGTTACCCGGACATCATATGTGCCCGGGGGGACATTGGGAATCGAAAAGAACCCTTTATCATCAGAGATGGCGCCAATGGAGGTCCCGCAACTGTTCCGGATGAATTCCTGAGATCCCTGGAAAACTGAAACAGATGACCGGGGTTTCATTTTTTATTGTTATTTTTTGTTCAAATTTTATTCATCATGCATTTAAGGAGTATTTTCAACCTGCCTGCTGCGCTGCTGCTGGGAGTAATGTTTTGCTGCGAGGGTACAGCATTGTGCGATAGTGAACCTGTTCAATGGGCCGATTCCCTGCAAAGCGGTGCCGGGGAGTTTTATGATGCGGGTTTTGTGCAGAGGCTCATGAAGAAAAGCAACAACGAGGTGGCGCTGTTTGATATGGACCTGATTGAAAATGATGCCCCCGGTTCCGGCGAGAGCTATAAGGGCGTGGACAGGGACACCATCTGGGGGGATCACATGGCCAGAAAGATCCTTTCCATTGATGATACCCGTACACATAAAGCCTATCTGGTGGTCTACAATTATCAAACGGGTGATTATCCGTTATCCATTGAGGTCAACGGCAAGCAAACCACGCTGGAAGCATGGGATGTGGAACAGAATTACAAGAGTTATATATGGAAAGAGTTCCCTGGTGAATGGCTCAGGGAAGGCGATAATACCTTTACACTCTCCTGCCCCGATGCAGATGGCCCGGAGGAGGGTTGGGTGCTCTATCTCTCCAGGGCTGACGAGTTTGAGCAGGGAGGCGGGGATCCGGCCCATGTGGGGGAGACTTCATTCAAATCGACCAACGGGGGGAAATCATGGAAAGAGAGCCCTTTTGGCCCGTCGGGAGATACACGTGCCGAGTATGCCATCCGGGTAAGCATGGACAGGTATGTTAAGGAGGGCTGGCTGGCCAGCCCGGTGATTGATATCTGGCGATGTGGTTCGGAAGCATTCTTTGTCAGGCAGCGCCGCATCCGGAAACTGGATATCAACCTTCAGGGAGAGGTGCCCGGGGGAACACATATCCGTTATTATATAAGGCGTGGAACCTCCCCCGACCCTTACGCTGATACCTGGGAGGATTACCGGTTGATGGGAGAGGGAGCAGAGGTGCAGTGGAACTCGGGAAGTTCGGAGATAAATCCCCGTTATATTCAGATCCGGGCTGTTTTATCCACAGATGACCCACGCCTGAGCCCCGTATTTAAGTCTGCTTCTGTCCGGGTTGAGGAGTACCGGCGTTTCCCCATACCTGAACTGAATAATATCGGGGTGATCAGCCTCTATAATCCGGAGGTCGAATACTCTTCCTATAACTGGGAGTGGGAATCCTGGGACCGTCCTGAATTTCAGGTATTGCGCGAACGCGAAAATCTGGATGAGTACCTGGCCGGTGCCCGGACACAGTTTGAGAAGCAGGTAAGGTTGCTTGAATATGCTTCAGAGCGCTGGAACTGGACCTATCCCGTGGAGGATTATCCTGAGTGGGATGCACTCTCTATCGTGAATCGGATCAATAAAGCAGGCGGCGGAGGCATGTGCATCCAGCACAATAATTTCCTGGCCGGCCTCTGCATGGCCTATGGCTGGCAGGCACGCCTGGTCAATATGGATTCCCATGAGGTGTGTGAGGTGTGGAACGACGACCTGGCCAAATGGATATATCTGGATGCCTCTTATAACCACTACCTGTGGGATGCAGCGAGTATAGAACCCCTGAGCCTGCTGGATATACACAGGAAGTACCTGGAATTCTTCTATCCCGGGAAAAGCATCCGGTGGAAGACCTTCAACGGTGCCGATTTTGACCCGGCAACGATGGATGCCGGCCTGGGGAGGGGGTCTCTTTCCCATCATTTCCGTTCCACGATGGGTGGTTTCTTCAATGCGGCGTTTATGCGGCTGGTACCGCGCAACAACTGGTACGAAAAGCCGTACCCCCGCCCTGCAACCCATGGCATGGATGTATGGCCCTGGAACGGTTACGTGAACTGGTATGACGACCAGACTCCGCCTTTGAAGCAGTATACGTGGTATACTGACCGAAAGCGTGATCTCTGGCCAACGCTGAATACCGTACACATCCATGCTACATCCGGTCCGCCTAAAGACCGTCTTTTCCTGGAGTTTGAGACCTACACGCCCAATTTCAGCCATTTTGAGGTCAATACCGATGACGCTGGCTGGCGGAAGGTTCCGGCCAGCTGGACCTGGCTGCTTCGTTCTGGCAGGAACAAACTCCAGGTCAGGTCCGTTTCAAAAATGGGAGTGACCGGTAAACCATCCGTTATCGAACTTAATTATGCAGATGTTCAGTTTGAAACAACATTTTAACATGGGTTCAACTTGACAGGGGCACAACATTTGCTTGTTGTGGTACGAACAGAAACGGATCTTGAATTGTTTAGTACCTGAGATATTGTTAATCACAGAATCTGACGCTAAATTAT
>JANTFK010000123.1 GCA_024763595.1 Bacteroidales bacterium
GGGATAACATTGCACCGACATTCACTGCTCCGGCCAGCACGACCATTTTCACAGATGCCACTTGTGCTTATGATGCCAGTGTTGGGGTTACGGGAGATGTAACGGATGAAGCGGATAACTGCAGTGTTGGATTGAATGCCACATATGTGGATGTTGTGGATAACACAGATCCCTGTAATATTATGATCACGCGGACATGGAGTCTGACGGATGACTGTGGCAATACAGCAGCCGATCAGGTACAGATAATCACGGTGCAGGATAATATTGCTCCGGCTGCGGTTGGCCAGGATATTACAGTTCAACTGGATGCAACGGGTCATGTGACCATTGCAGCCTCTGATATTGACAACGGCAGTAGTGACAACTGTTCGATCGATACAATGTGGCTCGATGTTTACGATTTTGATTGTAGTAACATTGGTGACCAATCCGTCACGCTGACCGTTCGTGATCACTGTGGGTTAGCCTCCTCTACCCTTGCCACGGTCACCGTAGAAGATGTTACTGCACCCATTATTACATGCAGAACCGATACTGCTGCAGAGGCTCCGGCTGGCAACTGCAGTATGATCATGAAAAATATAGCTCCGTTGTTTACAATGGATAACTGCGGTACCACACAGGTCACCTACCGTCTGGAGGGAGCCACCATCGGTCAGGGTACAGATGATGCCAGTGGTTCTTCCTTCAACCAGGGTATTACTACTGTCTGGTACAGAAGTGCTGATCCGGCCGGCAATATGGATTCATGCTCTTTTGATGTTACCGTTCTGCCGTTACTCATACCTCCTGATACGGCATACAGTGACCGGAATATGATTTGCCCGGGCGATGGCAACATTCAGTTAAGTTACGAAGGGGGAGTCATGCTTGAAGGAGGGAATGCCATGTGGTATGATGATATCAGCTTGACAAATCATATTGGCACCGGTAATGACATTACTGTTCCCGCCCCATTGATTACTACGGACTATTTTGTAAGATTTGAAGGCAACTGTGACACCACTTCCTTCGTATCTACTACTGTTGAGGTACAAGTGTTACCTGTTGATCCGGTGTCGGCAACCACTGACCGGAATGACCTGTGTCCCGGCGATGGTAATATTACGCTCAGTTACAGTGGAGGGGATCCGGGGAGCAATGGACAGGCTGTATGGTATGATGATCCGGGATTTACAATAAGTATTGGTACCGGAAATGATCTGACCATACCAACGCCACTTGTTCCCACCATCTATTATGTGAGATTTGAAGCAGCATGCGACACATCATCTGCAGCTTCTGTTGCGGTTCAAGTATTTATCCAACCCGAGCCCACATTTGCAGAATTGTATGAACAGGTTTGTATCAATGGCCCGTTGTACCGTTATGTTGCCAGTGGCGAACCTGGCTCGGCGTTTAGCTGGAACATTACAAACGGAGCCATATCCATCGATAATAATGACACCATATTTGTTGACTGGGGGGCACAGGTAGTTACCGGTTTGCTGGAGTTAACGGAGACCTCTGTTGAAGGATGTGTATCCGATCCGGTTAGCATTCAGGTAGAGGTTGACGGCCCACTCCTTGAACTCGGGGAGGATATCGGAACATGCACAGGAACGACCATCACCATTGATCCGTCAGGGGATTATGCCACTTACCTGTGGCAGGATGGTTCTACCAGCCCGGATCTGACTACTGACCAGGAGGGATGGATCATACTGGAGGTCACAGATGAAAATGGATGTGGAGTTGCAGATAGCCTCTATCTAACAGCCCATGAACTGCCCGTTGTGGATTTGGGGCCCGATACTGTTTTATGTGGTGTTGATGGATTGATCCTGGATGCCGGTCAGGATGGTATTCGTTATGACTGGTCCACAGGGGATGGCAGCCGGGAAATTACAGTTTTCATGGGAGAACAAAAAGAGATCTGGGTTGAAGTCGAAAATGAATATAGTTGTATTTCCCGGGATACAATTCTGGTGGGTGCATGCTCTCCCCAGTTCTTTTTCAGGGATATGCCAACGGCGATTACACCTAACAATGATGGTGTAAATGATACCTGGATTATAGATAAACTGGCAGTATATCCAATGGCCGAAGTTGAAATATACAGCCGTTGGGGTACACTGGTCTGGAAATCTGAGCCAGGCTACTCTACGCCCTGGGATGGACTTGATCAAAATGGTAATGAGGTTCCCATGGATTCATACCATTTTGTAATCGAACTGAATACGGCAGGTAAGGATATTGTAACAGGCTTTATAACAGTGATCAAATAGAAAACATATACTGCATGAAAAGATTGGTATATATGGCGATTTTGCTGGGCGGGGTTCTTATGGAAGGATCGGCGCAACAAGTACCGCTTTATAGCCAGTACATGCTGAATGGTTTCTTGTTAAATCCTGCAGTTGCAGGTTCAGAAGGTTATACAGCAGTAAATATAACTGCAAGGGAGCAATGGATAAATATGCTGAATGGTCCCAGTACCTATGCATTGAGTTTTCAAACCAGAATTTTGAAGAAAAGTTATATTGCAAGAGGCTCTTCTGTAAGGAGGCGCCGGCGAAGAAGTTCAAGGGGCGGAAATGTGGGGTTAGGTGGTTACATATTTAATGACAGGAATGGTGCCGTAGAGCGTACCGGTATCAGAGGGTCATATGCATACCATATTAACTTTTCGCATTCTCAGCTTTCTTTTGGACTCTCCATGGTAGCTTATCAGTTCAGGTTGAATGAGGACCTGATTCAACTGGCCGATCCCGGTGATGACCTCTGGCTGGGGGCTAAAAAATCTGTGTTCATTCCGGATGCTGATTGCGGAGTCTATTACAATTCGAGAGATTTCTGGGCAGGATTCTCAGTGGACCAGCTATTTGAGTCCACACTGAAGATAGGGGATTCCGGTTATGACAGGTATGTGATGGAACGCAATTATTATTTAATGGGTGGTTACGATATTCATATCAAGAGTGATCTGATAATTACCCCCTCCTCGTTGGTGAAATATGCTGAAAATGGTGTTTTTCAGGCAGATGTGAGTGCAAAGTTATATTATGATCAATCCTACTGGTGCGGGCTTACCTATCGTACCGGGCAGTCTGTGATCGTGATGGCGGGCCTGAGCATTGATAAGTTCATTTTTGGATATGCTTTTGATATTGGATTGAATAGTATCATGAAGCATAGCTATGGCACCCATGAGTTTACTTTTATTGCCAAATTCGGGGAGAATGTACGCCGGTATAGATGGCTCAACCGGTTCTGACAATATTTGAAACGCATTTACCGGTAATATCGTGCCATTTACCGATTTTCATTTTCTCTCTTCTTTATTCCGCATTACATTTGAAGAAAAACAGATTGTAGTATGATGCAAAATAACACGCAATGGGAGCGATCTTCCCGGAGGGAAACTCCTCCCTACCCAAATAAGAGACCTGGAAATGCTCATTTATTACTGGGGATTGTGCTCATGTTTCTCGGGTTATTTCTGATAGCCGATATGGCTGATATTATTCCATGGAGATTGCGTGATTTCCTTTTTACATGGCAGGCACTTCTGATCTTACTGGGCCTGGTCCTGATTTCCAGTAAAGAGAAGAAAGGAACCGGGGTGATCCTGATTGCCATTGGATCATTTTTCCTTCTTCCCAGGATCGTTCATGTACCTTACTACTGGCGTTCTCTTTTCTGGCCATCCTTACTGATCATCCTGGGGTTGATTGTTATTTTCAGCAGTTTGAGGCACGAAGGTAGAGGATCCATCTTCGGCGAGCACAAAAAAAAAGCATCTGGTGAGGATTGGCTGGATGACGTAACAGTCTTTGGCGGTGGAGACAGGGTTGTTACTTCACAACAGTTCCAGGGAGGGAGAATCACCCATATTTTTGGAGGTTCCAAGATCGATTTTACACGGGCCAAACTGGCCCGGGGCCATCATTACCTTGAGTTGGTATTGATATTTGGTGGAACCAAGTTGATCATACCAGAAGGCTGGAATGTCAGGATTGAAGTCACCTCAGTGTTTGGAGGGTTTTCTGATAAAAGGATCAAATCGATTGTGGTCTCTGATCCGGAATCGAGTCTTCATATTACAGGCGTCAATGTTTTTGGCGGTGGTGAGATTACAAACTACCACTGATCATGAGCCATCCAGTAACGGGTAGCACACGAACCATTCTGATCTATGCCACAGTATGGTTGATCATCATGGCAACCCAGGCACTCATCTATCTCTATTTGCTTGGGTTTACCCTGCAAATAGCGGTATCTGATGCATTGCTTTCTAACCTGTTGTTTGCTCTTTTAGGTTTACTGGTTTGGTATCCTGCGCGTTACATCCCATTTCAAAGGCACTCTCCAGTCTATTCCATACTGGCTCACCTGGTGGCCGGCCTGCTCATGCTGGCAGCATGGGTATTAATTTCCGTAGGGATTCTGAATATGATATTTACCGACCGGGAAGAATATCTTCAGTTCCTGAACGATTCACTGGCCTGGAGAGCTACGCTGGGCGGACTGGTATATCTTGTGCTGGTACTGATCTATTACCTGGTTTCTAACAATCAGAAGCTTCAGGAACGGACCCGGCAGGAGGAGCGACTCAAAGTACTTGTCCGGGATGCGGAACTGGATATGCTAAAATCGCAGATAAATCCCCATTTTCTGTTTAACTCACTGAATTCCATTTCATCCCTTATTATCTCAAATCCGGATGAAGCGCGGGAGATGATCATCAGGTTATCTGATTTCTTACGCTATTCCCTGAAACACAGGGAAAATGAATTTGTGCCATTGAATGAGGAACTGGGGAGAATGAAAGATTACCTGGCCATAGAAAGGATCCGGTTCGGGGAAAAGCTGATTTGCGACTTCAAAATTCACAGCAGTTGTGAAACATTTCCGGTTCCTACCATGATATTTCAGCCACTCTTTGAGAATGCCATTCTTCATAGTGTGTATGAGCGTGTTGACCCGGTCTCTGTTCATTTTGAGTGCCAGCCCGATAATGGTTATATGCTGGCTGTTATATCCAATGATTATGACCCAGATGTGCCTGCCAGGAAAGGTACCGGAGTAGGCTTGCAGAATGTCCGGAAAAGGATTGAACTGGCATACAGGGGTGAAGGATCGGTTCAGTGGTCGGGATCTGGCGGGGTTTTCAGTGTTAAAATGTTATTTCCACGTAACTTGATCAAACGATGAGCAGTATAAGAATTATCATTGTTGAAGATGAAAAACCGGCACGTGATCTTCTGAAAACTTACCTCAACAGTGTTCCGGGTACAGAATTAATAGGAGAATATGATAATGGTTTTGACGGACTGAAGGCGATTAATGAACTCAGACCGGATGCCATCTTACTGGATGTTCAGATGCCAAAGCTGACCGGATTTGAGATGTTGGAAGTGATGGAGCACCATCCTGAGGTGATTTTTACAACGGCCTATGATCAGTATGCCATTGAGGCATTTGAGCAAAATGCAGTTGATTATCTGCTCAAACCATTTTCGAAGGCGAGGTTTGATGAGGCCATGGGAAAACTGAAAGAGCGAATCCATACAATTACCCGGCAGGAAGATTCAAAAACAGGGGTTGAATACCTCAGGCACCATCTGGCAAATAATGAAGAGAAGTTGAACAGGGTGGTTATTAAGAAGTCGGGTAGCATTCATGTGATCTCAACACGTAACATTCATTTTATTGAGGCACAGGATGATTATGTAATGATATATGCCGAAGAGGGGCGCTTCCTGAAACAACAGACAATGAAATATTTTGAAAAGCATCTGGATTCGGAACAGTTTGTGAGGGTACACCGTTCATACATTACCAATATTGCTTATATTGAACGCATCGAACCTTATGAAAAGAGTAACTTTGTACTTATCCTGAAAGATGGGAGCAAGGTGCCTGTTAGCCGGGGTGGCATGCAAATGCTGAAAGAAAACCTTAATTTTTGATTAAACTATTTTTAGTCCCGTGACATTACACATAGATGAGAAGAATATTCATAAGTTTATTGTTGTTGGCGACAGGGTGCTGATTAAGCCCAAGAACCAGCAGGAAATGACCAAATCCGGACTCTATTTACCTCCGGGAGTGCAGGAAAAAGAGAAGATCCACAGTGGATATGTACTAAAGGTAGGACCCGGTTACCCCATTCCGGCCATCCAGGATATAGATGAACCATGGAAGGACAGGGGTGATGAGGTGAAGTATGTTCCCCTGCAGCCCAGGGAAGGAGATCTGGCCATCTATTTACAAAAAAGCGGCTATGAGATCGAGTTCAACAATGAAAAATATATCATTATTCCCCATTCTGCTATTCTGATGCTCATCAGGGATGAGGATCTTTTTAAATAGTGCTTAGTGGAGCTTCAGTCCCCATCTTTTCTTCACTTATTTAGATTTGATATTTATTGTTATTCTAATAACGCAGAGTGGCGATCCCTTCTGAAATTACATTTATATTTGTATCACAAATACTGAAGATCTTGTGGGGATATGTGTGAAAGAAATAACAATAATATGTAAAACAGATTGAAAAACAGTTATATAACACTGTAGGAAAAATGCATACAGCAAAAATTAAATCAGTTACAGCACTCAAGAAATACCAACAAGAGTTAAAAGAGGTTGAGAATTCAATTAAGATAAAAGTTGCCATGGCTACATGCAGCAATGCAGCCGGAGCAATTGAACTCATGGATTTCCTGAAAGAGGTTTTAACCAAACGGGGGATCAATGCCATGCTGTCAAAAACCGGATGTATGGGTTATTGTTATGCCGAGCCAACCATTGAAGTAACCCTTCCGGATCATGAACCTGTTGTGTTCGGTCATGTTGACATTGCCAGGGCGGACCTGATCATTGAACAATATATGAAAAAAGGAGAGCCGGTAGAAGGTGTGATCCCGGTCAATTATAAAACTGTAGAAGAACCATTTAATCAATAAAGGATGTCCTTAACCCATACAACAGAAGTTCCTGTAAAAAAGCAGATCAGGATAGCGCTGAGGAACTGCGGGGTCATTAACCCGGAAAGGATTGATGAGTATATCGCCCGGAACGGATATTTTGCATTGGGCAGGGTTTTAGATGAATTGACTCCTCTCGAAGCCATTCAACTGGTAAAAGAATCGGGGATCCGGGGAAGAGGAGGAGCGGGTTTCCCAACCGGGGTAAAATGGGAACTGGCAGGCAAAAACAAAGCTGATCAGAAATATGTTGTTTGTAATGCAGATGAAGGGGACCCCGGTGCCTTTATGGATCGTTCAATTCTTGAGGGAGACCCGCATTCTGTTCTGGAAGCCATGGCAATTTGTGGTTACTGTATCGGTGCCGGTCAGGGTTATATTTACATCAGGGCCGAATATCCCCTGGCCATTGAAAGACTTAAGATTGCCATTCAACAGGCACGTGATTACGGTTTTCTCGGGAAGGATATTTTTGGTTCGGGTTTTCATTTTGATATCGACCTGAAATACGGGGCCGGGGCTTTTGTTTGTGGTGAAGAGACATCGTTGATACACTCCATGGAAGGCCTTCGTGGCGAACCCACCCTGAAACCGCCCTTTCCTGCTGAAAGTGGATATCTCGGAAAGCCTACCAATGTGAATAATGTTGAGACCTATGCCAATATTCCGGTTATTTTCCTGAAAGGAGCTGAGTGGTTCAGTGCTATTGGAACTGAAAACTCCAAAGGAACGAAAGTATTTGCACTGGCCGGAAAAGTGAACAATGTGGGTCTGATCGAAGTTCCCATGGGAACAACCCTCCGGGAGGTGATCTATGAAATAGGCGGGGGAATCAAAGACGGAAAATCATTTAAAGCTGTTCAGACAGGAGGACCATCGGGGGGATGCCTCACCGAAAAACACCTGGATAGTCCTATCGATTATGAAACCCTGGTAGCCAACGGATCGATGATGGGATCCGGGGGCATGATCGTGATGGATGAAGACGACTGCATGGTCTCTATTGCCAGGTTCTTTCTCGATTTTACTGTGGAAGAGTCCTGCGGGAAATGCTCTCCCTGCAGAATTGGCAATAAGCGGCTCTATGAACTGTTGGACAGAATCTGTACCGGTAAGGGGGTCCCTTCTGATCTGGACAGGCTCAGGAACCTGAGCGAGGTTATCAAGGACACCTCCCTTTGCGGCCTTGGACAGTCGTCACCTAATCCGGTATTATCAACACTGGATAATTTCTATCATGAATATGTCAGTCACGTGGTAGATAAAAAATGCCAGGCAGGGGTTTGCCGCGATCTGATGGAGTATTTCATAATTGAAGAAAATTGTGTGGGTTGCACTGCCTGCGCAAGAGCATGTCCGG
>JANTFK010000124.1 GCA_024763595.1 Bacteroidales bacterium
ATGATCTCCGCCATCCAGGCATTCACCTTTGTGATTATTGGAAACACCATGATGGGGATCCATGACATGTATTTTCAGTACTGGCTGGTCCTTTTTTCTTCATGGGCTGCAGCCAATGTCATGGGACTTCTCATATCAGACAGTTTTAAAACGGTGGTCACCATCTACATCCTCATACCTTTCCTGGTGATCCCGCAGATCATTCTGAGCGGTATAATTGTGAAATATGAAAACCTGAACCCGCAGATCTCTTCTCCCAAAAAGATCCCCTGGTACGGGGAGGTGATTACGGCCAGATGGGCATATGAAGGACTCGCCACCTACCAGTTTATCAACAACAGGTATGAAAAAAACTTTTATGACTGGGAAAAATTAAGAAGCAATGCCAATCTGAAAGCGAATTTTCTGCTGAAAGCCCTGTTGAATAAACTGGACTTTATCGAGAAACACCTGGACGACCCCGGGGAACAGGAACAGGTGGCGTATAACCTGTTTGCACTGCGAACAGAGATCAGGGATGAATTCAGGGAGAGAATGATCATGCATACCTATTATGAGCCTGCACCCACATTTTCCATGAAATACCTTGATCAGCTTACCCCTGATGCCATGAATGAAGAGATATTGGCCTATACCCGGGAGTATCTGCAAACGTTGAAGGATTTTTATACAAAGACTTTTAAAATTGCCGTCACCCGCATCAACAATATCAAAGAGTCATTTAACCGGGAGGAGTTGCTGGAACTTGAGCGAGATTATACCAGTGAGAGCCTGAAAGAGTTCGTGACCAATAACCAGACATTTGATTACTTTACGGAATTCAAAGGTGATATGATACAGAAACGGGATCCCATCTACCTGGATCCCACCCATCCTTTCATCAAAGCCCATTTCTATGCTCCCAGAAAAATGATTGCAGGGTTTTTCTTCCCGACTATCTGGGTCAATGTACTGGTAATCTGGGTTATGACACTTATTCTATACCTGTTGTTATATTTCAGGGTGCTCAAAAAGTTCCTGGATCTGGTGGAGCGGATCTCGCCCAGGAGATCCTATTAGAGAGATATCTCCTCTGGTTCCCCATCGGTGCGAAAATAAAAAAACGGGCTGTGTACCAGAAAGTTACAGCCCTTTACAGATCCATTATATGACGGGAGCCTGCTATTCTACGATCTCAATCATTTTAAAAGGTACCCGGATGATCGATTCATAATCTTCCCCTGCTTCCAGCATATCCTCATCATCCTCTTCATAATACCAGTTGATGATTACGTCATTTTTTCCCTTTTGAATGGTTTCAAGCTTTTTGAAGACATCCAGGATGCACTTGGAAGAACTTGTGTTAAAGTATTCCAGTTGCACATTTACCTGGGTCAGTACCAGGGGTGACTTGCTGTACTCTTCCAGCCACTCCACCAATGGTTTATAAAACTCAATGGAATTCTCCGGTATGGAGCGTCCCTTGATCTCGATGACGCCTTCCTGTCCATCAAACTTGACACTCGGTGTTTTTGCAGTTCCTTCAATCGAAAGTGCTTCCATATTCTATTATTTATCTGTTATATCACTGTGCAAAATCAATATATACATCCAGGTTGAAGAAGTAGTATACATCATTATATTTCTCAAATGTATATTCCAGCCTGTTCCCCGTTTTCCTCGCAATATCCACAAGGCCCAGTCCTCCTCCTCCCTTGTCAGAAAGCCTTTGATGGTTCAAAATGAACTTATACATGTCTTTCAGTTCCTCCTTACCCATGGAGTTGATCTTATCGATCTTATTCCTGAGGACATCCACCTTTTCCTGAGAAATAAAATTGCCGGTAGATATTCTGTACTTATCATCTACACGGCTTACCACCAGTATACCAAACCGCTCATCAAATACAGCCTCCATTTCGGGAGGAAGCACTTCAATATGGTGATAGAGGTTCTGGAGACTCTCTACCAGTACATTGTACACTTTCTTCCGTATCTTGGAGCTTTCGCTATACTCATCCATCCTCGATTCAACCACCTCTAATACGTTACTGATGAGCTCGCTTGAGATATTTCCTTTGAAGGCCATCAAAACATCTCCCCCATTCAGCCTGGAGTAATACTCGTTGACGTCAAAGCTCATTTAGCCTTTTTTTGCAAATATAGAATTTGTTCAGGTATCTAATATAGATAAAAATAACCTCCTCCCGCAATAAAATTCGTCAAAACCAAGTTTTTTTTCAACATAGTTTTCAAAATCCGGGAACTGCGGTCAACTCCAGTGTTGACGGGCTTTATAATCTTTCCAGTTGCCTTTAAATGTTTTATAATTCACGTATACACACTCCAGGGAACCGTTGTACAGAACCCGCTTCCCGGCAGGTTTAAGTCCAACCTGGCCCAGTGCCTGCCTGCTGGAAGAGAGTATCCATGTATCCGATCCCGGATATTTGTGTTTCAGCGTAGATCCGATTGCGCTGTACAGCGCTCCAAGGTCATCGGACTTCATCCGTTCCCCGTATGGTGGATTCATCACCAGGGTTGCACCTTCCATACCATCTATGGAAGTAAAATCGCCCTCTTCAACAGTGATCATATGCTGCAGGTCCAGTTTCTTAACCTGTTTCCTCGTCAGGGCAACTGCTGCAGGATCAATATCCCTGGCCATAAGCGGCACACGTACCTCCCTTTCTCCGGGTAATTTTTGTACCACATGTTCCAGCAGATCCCTGTCAAAATCTTTCCAGTTCTCGAAACCATACGTTTTCCTGAAGATACCGGGTGGAATACCGGCTGCGATCAGAGCTGCTTCTATAACCAGTGTACCCGAACCGCACATGGGATCTATAAAAGGGGTGTCTCCTCCCCAGCCTGAGATCATGATCATTCCGGCCGCCAGTACCTCATTCAGGGGTGCTTCAAAATGCCCCTCCCTGTAACCCCTCCTGTGGAGCGATCCCCCTGAACTGTCCAGCGAGATAGTGACCCATTTTCCGGAGATATGCACATTGATCAACAGATCGGGATGCTCCCTGTTCACAGAAGGCCGGAGAGTGGTATGTTCCCGGAACCGGTCAACAATGGCATCTTTCACCTTCTGGGCCACATAATAACTGTTGCGAAATACGGGGGAGTGAACAACCGGATCTATAGCAAAAGTCATGGTATTATCAAGATGCTGCGACC
Source organism: Bacteroidales bacterium (assembly GCA_024763595.1). Lineage (GTDB taxonomy): Bacteria > Bacteroidota > Bacteroidia > Bacteroidales. The sequence continues at coordinate 3,166 of JANTFK010000124.1, forward strand.
ACCCGTATCTCCTGACTTTCCTGTAGAGGGTATCTTCATCCGGAGCCTCAAACCGGAGTACGGGGAGCAGGACACGAAGAGCAAGCCTGGAAGCCAGGTTGACCCGGTATAACAGCGCACGGCCACCATAAAAAGTAACGCCCCTGTTTACTATTTCTGTCCGGGCAGCACCCAGTGTTATTAACTCTTGTTCAAGCAGGGGTTCCAGTCCTTTCAGGGTTTTCGCATGAAATTGCTCAGGTTGTACCATGTTCAGTTAATTTATCAAGATGTTGCCGGGCCACATTGAACCGTTGTTGGCCCGTACCGCTGACCAGGACCCATTGCATACCCAGTTTGATCAATTCTGCCTGGTACCTTTGCATCAGCATGTCACGGCTATCCCCGCCGTTTTCCCTGATCCCGTCAGGGATCCAGGGGATATCCGTATCACATAACAGCACCATATCAAACCGGGCCTCTTTTAATTTTTCATCGATCCAGGAAGGTACCGCATTAAAAACCAGATCAAACCAGACCCTGGTAATCAACAGCCATGTATCAAAAAACACCCAGTCTGCAGAATCGGGGACCTGCATATATTCTCTCAGTTGCCTCTGTGCAATTTTCTCCACATCATGATATTGATATGGCCTTCCCAGCTTCTTAACATACTCCCTGGCATACTCCGGGACAGCGAGACCGTCATAATGAGCCGCAAGTGCCAGCACAAGTTCAGATTTGCCGGTGGACTCAGGTCCTGTGATCAATATCCGTTTCATCCGTTCTCGCATGACCTTATTTTAATCATGCTTATTTGTGAGGTTATGATTAAAAAAGCTCATGCTCGTTTCATGGGCATCCCCTGAAAAGGTTTTCTTCCACGCAAAATAACCAACAATGGCCATGGTGGTGTATATCACAAAAAGAATCATGGTGGGATAGAGTCCCCTGTAAAGATACAAACCCATGGAAATGGTATCAACAATGATCCACAGGATCCAATGTTCCAGGATCTTCCGGGCAAGCATCCAGGTGGCTGTAAAGCTCAATGCCGTGGTTAATGCATCCCAGTAAGGAACAGGGGAATCGGTAAACCGGTCCAGGATGATCCCGATGGCAATGAAAGCAAAGAGTGATATGGCGGATAAAATCAGGGCCAGCTTCCATCCGATCCTGCTGACCGGCCGTTGTTTTTTATCATCTCCCACACCCCTGCTCCAAAGCATCCATCCATAAATACTGATAAAAAAATAGTAAGCATTCAACACCATGTCGGCATAGAATTTGGACCGGAAGAAGACAACCATGTAAAGCATCGCGCTGATAATGGCCATGGGCCATAAGATAATTTTCTGCCGGATACTGAAGTAGAGATACAGTATGCTGAAGACCACCCCCAGTACTTCAACATAATGCGTGGCTAACCAGGGGATCATGCCTATTCGGTCCGGGCCAGTTTTTTCTGAAGCAGAACAGGATGCTGTAAAATCTCCACAGCCCTGTTATACACCTCATTGGAAGGATTGAATACCTGGTAAAAGTAACCCGTTCCCCAGAGATCCCGGGCCAGGTAAGCTTTAAAGAGTAGTGCGATCTGTTCCCTGGATACATTCCACTCCGCTTCATCAAATGCAAGATTCTCACGGGTTGCAAACGCGATGATTTGATCCAGTTGTTCCCCGGAGGGTTCAAATGCTGCATTGAATGTGGTGAAGTCCGCATAATCCTGTAACAACTCCTTCCTGTATCCATCCACATACTGGAGGGCGAACCGGTTAAAAATACCCTTGCCAATGAGTTGCCGGTAATAGTCCGAATAAGATGAAGTATCCACCGGTACAAAATAATCGGGCATGATCCCGCCTCCTCCGTAAACAGTACGGTTCAATGATAGTGTCCTGAATTTTTGGGATTCGGGAAATTCGATGCTGTCAGCACTGGAAAGCTCGCCATTGTTGTAGCGGTTGATCAGGTCCAGGGCATATTCCTCATATCCGTTTTCATAGGATTTCTGGATCAGCCTTCCGGTAGGTGTGTAATACCTTGCCACTGTGAGCCTGATCAGGGAACCATCGCTCAGCAGGAATGGCTGTTGGACCAATCCTTTACCAAAAGATCGCCTGCCTACAATCACCCCCCTGTCCCAATCCTGAACGGCTCCACTTACAATTTCGCTGGCAGATGCTGAATTGCCGTCAATCATGATCACCAGGTTCCCATCCTCAAAAAGGCCCTTTTTCCTGCACCTGTACCTTCTGTCCGGAACCTTATCCCCTTCCGTCCGCACAATCTCCTTCTCACCCGACAGCAGATGATCTGCAAGTTCAACGGCCACCGGCAGCCAGCCTCCGCCGTTGCCCGAAAGATCAAGTATCAGGTCCTCCATACCCTGTTGTTGAAGAGCGGTTACTGCCTTTTCAAACTCCTCAATTGTAGTATGTGAAAATCTTGCCAGTTTCACATAACCGATCCTGTCGTCAACCATATAGTATGAATCCAGGCTGAAAACCGGGATCTTATCCCTGGTAATGGTGAATTCAAGCAATTTGTCTTCACCCCGGCGCAGTATGGTAACATCAACCATGGTCCCCTTTGGTCCTTTCAGAAGATGCTGAACATCGCGGGTTGTAATACCTGTACCGGCCACTGTTTCGCCATCTACCTTCACGATCCTGTCGCCGGCTGTAATGCCTACCCGTTCCGAAGGGCCTCCCGGGATGGCCCGGATAATATAGATCGTGTCGTCCAGTATATTGAAACTGACACCAATGCCCTCGAACTCTCCTTCGAGCTGCTCATTCATCTGTTCCAGCTCTTCTCTGCTCAGATAGGAAGAGTGCGGATCCAGATCATGCAGCATGTGGACAATGGTGCGTTCCACAACCTCACTGTTATCAATGGAATCCACATAAAAGCGGCTTACCTTGTCCATCACCTGTGCAAGCTTTGCAGCATCAGGGTTCCACTGGGAACTCACTGAAGTTGCAGTCAATAGAACCAGTAACAGCAATCCTGCATTTTTTACGCTACGCATAGTCTTTGTATCTAATCCATTATCATAACTTCCCAAAAAAGCCTATTCCCACTCGATCGTAGCCGGTGGTTTCGAACTGATATCATAAACCACCCGGTTGATTCCGCGTACCTTATTTATAATATCATTGGAAACCTTGCTTAACACTTCATGGGGAAGATGCCCCCAATCTGCAGTCATGCCGTCGGTGGAAGTCACGGCCCTCAGGGCCACTACATATTCATAGGTGCGTTCATCGCCCATTACCCCGACGGATTGCACCGGAAGCAGGATGGCACCTGCCTGCCAGATGGTATCATAAAGACCATGACGGTGCAGGGCCTGAATATAGATATCATCAGCCTCCTGTAGCAGCCGGATCTTCTCCCGGCTTATTTCACCCAGGATCCGGATCCCGAGACCGGGTCCCGGAAAGGGATGCCGCTTCAGAAAAGAGGAATCAATATCAAGTGCCTTCCCAACCCTTCTTACCTCATCTTTGAAAAGTAGCCGCAGGGGTTCCACTACTTTCAAATGCATTTTCTCAGGTAGCCCGCCCACATTATGGTGCGATTTGATGGTAACTGACGGTCCGTTCACCGAGACCGATTCAATCACATCGGGATAGATGGTTCCCTGTCCCAGCCATTTTACACCCTCCAGCTTTCCAGCTTCCGCTTCAAATACCTCAATAAAATTTTTGCCAATGCTTTTTCTCTTTTCTTCAGGATCGGTCACTCCTTTCAGGTCCGTAATAAACTTATCACTGGCATCTACACCGATCACATTTAGTCCCAATTCTTTGTAGGACTCCAGCACCGTACTGAACTCGTTCTTCCTGAGTAAGCCGTTATCGACGAATATACAGGTTAGATTCGATCCGATGGCCCTGTGCAGCAGTATGGAAGCGACCGTTGAGTCCACTCCTCCCGATAAACCCATAACCACCCGGTCATTCCCAAGTTTCTCTTTGAGTTCTCTGACCGTGCTGTCCACAAATGTTTCCGGTGTCCAGTCCATGGAACACCCGCAGATCTCACTCAGAAAATTGAAAAGGATGGTCTTACCATCCGTGGTGTGGTAAACTTCCGGGTGGAACTGCAGTCCAAAAGTGGGTTCGTCCGCCAGAGCGTATGCCCCCACTTCCACATCTTCCGTGCTGGCAATGATGTCGCAGTTCTCCGGCAGGGCATTGATGGTATCTCCATGGGACATCCAAACCTGTGTATTGATTTCCAGGTTTTTAAATAGCGGATGCTCCTGGTTGATATAACTGAGCCTAGCCCTGCCGTATTCCCTGGAATCGGATTGCATGACCTCTCCTCCATAGTAGTGAGATAAATATTGAGCGCCGTAGCAAATACCCAGCAGGGGGAACTTACCTTTAATACTACTCAGATCAGGGATCGGTGCATTTTCATCCCTCACAGAAAATGGACTACCCGAAAGTATGACCCCTTTCACCGTTTCATCCGGTTGCGGATAATGGTTATAGGGATAAATCTCGCAATAGACGTTATGTTCCCTGACCTTTCTGGCAATTAACTGCGTATACTGGGATCCGAAATCAAGGATCAATATTTTCTCATTCACAGGCTGTATATATAATAGGTGTATATGTGAAGCAAAATTAATATTTATTCCGGGGATACCCGCTTCGGTTCCACGGAATAGACGTCACCGTCATTGACCCCCACACTTTCGCTGAAGATTTTCCTGGCCTCCTCAACCAGGATCCCGTATTCCCGGTACCTGCTGGAGAAGTGGCCGATCAGAAGTTTTACCACCCCTGCCCTGTTTGCCAGCTCTGCAGCCTGTGAGGCTGTGGAATGCATGGTTTCCTGTGCGAGCCTGCTGTCCTTCTCAGAAAAAGTGGCCTCATGGTACAACAGGTCCACCCCCTTTACAACATCTGCCAGATCCGGATCAAAAACCGTATCTGAAATATAAGCATAGGAGCGTTGCCGGTAAGGCGGCAGGGTAAGCTGGCTGTTTGGAACCGTGATCCCCTCACCGGTAGTAAAATCTGCCCCCTGCTTTATCTTTACAAGATCGGCAATACCCAGTCCGTAGGCCCTGATCGCCTCTTTTCTTATATTCAACAACCTGCGCTGCTCCCTGAAAAGGTATCCATATGTTACTGTCCTGTGTTTCAAAGGGATGGGAAGC
>JANTFK010000125.1 GCA_024763595.1 Bacteroidales bacterium
TGGTTCCGGACAAGAAAAAATATGTAGTGTACCATTAATTTTCCAGCCTGTTCAATACTAAGAACTTATGAAGTGTAATTAGCAAGTTGGGTTAAAACACTTCACTAGCTTTTAAACGTAAACAGTACAACCCCCATCAATCCCGCAATGGGCTGCCAGATGGGGATGGTAACCGTAGAAGCCATTCTCATAATTATCACTACTCAATGACATTCATTGATAACCTATTCGTCCAGTGTACTCAGGTCCCCCTCATCCTGACCAAGGGCCCTGGCCTTCAGTACCCGTCGCATGATTTTGCCGCTCCGGGTCTTTGGCAATGAGTCTGTATAGACGATAAAGGCCGGTCTGGCTATGGGACCGATCTCATTGTCTACATGTTTCTTCAGCTCGTTTGTCAGTTCATCTGAGGCGGAAAAACCATCTTTCAGGATCACTGTGGCGTGGATGATGTTGCCCTTCAGGCTGTCGGGAAGCCCGATAGCAGCTGCTTCGGTTACTGCCGGATGACTAACCAGTGCACTCTCGATCTCGGCCGATCCGAGCCTGTAACCACTCACCTTCATGACATCATCGTTCCGGCCAATGATCCAAACATATCCATCTTCATCCATTTTGGCGGAATCACCGGTCAGGTAATAGCATTGTTCTTCATAACGTTTCCAGTATTTTTCAACGTAACGGTCCGGATCACCCAGAATGGTCCTGGCCATACCGGGCCAGATATTTTTAATTACCAGGTTGCCTTCTGTTCCCGCCGGCACCTCCTTACCCGAATCATCTACCACGGCAACCTCATTGCCGAAGAATGGCTTTGTGGCTGATCCTGGTTTCAACGGTGTGACAGGAAGCGGAGTGATCATAAATCCGCCGGTCTCTGTCTGCCACCATGTATCCATGATGGGACACCGGTTTTTCCCTATAACTTCATAATACCATTTCCAGGCTTCAGGATTGATGGGTTCACCCACCGATCCCATCAGGCGGAGTGAACTCAGGTCATGTTTGTCGGCCCAGGAGGCTCCGTATCGCATCAGACCCCTGATGGCTGTGGGAGAGGTATAGAAAATATTGATGCCGTATTTTTCGATGATTTGCCACCAGCGATTGGGATAGGGGTGGTTAGGAGCTCCTTCATATAGCATGATCGTAGCTCCGTTAATCAGGGGTGCATAGACAATGTATGAATGACCCGTGATCCATCCCGGGTCGGCGGCACACCACCAGCGATCGGCAGGTTTAATATCAAATACATATTTAAATGTAGTTGCAGTATAGACTGAATACCCGCCATGGGTATGAACCAGCCCTTTGGGTTTGCCGGTTGTCCCGCTTGTGTACAGGATGAACAGGGGATCTTCTGCATCGGTCTTTTCGGTTGGACAAACGGGAGAGGCAATGGGCATTCCCATGAGATCGTGCCACCAGAAGTCCCTGTCATTTTCCATATAACACTCTTCTCCGGTTCGTTTTACGGTAATACATATATCAATGGTAGGAGAACGGCGCATGGCTTCGTCGGCAATCTTTTTCAGATTGGTGGGTTTCCCCCTTCGAAATCCACCATCAGCTGTGATCAGAAAACGGCTGTGGGCATCGGCAATTCTTTCAGCCAGCGCTTCTACACTAAATCCTCCGTATACTACACTGTGGGCTGCGCCGATCTTCGCACAGGCCAGCATGGCTATTAATATCTCCGGGATCTGGGGCATGTAGATGGTTATGATATCCCCTTTATTCGCTCCCATGGCCTTGAGTACATTGGCAAATTTGGATACCTCCCTGTTAAGGGCGAAATAGGAAAATGTACGTTTATCTCCCGGTTCTCCTTCCCAGATAATGGCCAGTTTATTTTTTGTTTCCGATTCCAGGTGCCTGTCGATGGCATTGGCTATCACATTGGTTTTTCCTCCTGTGAACCATTTAAAGAATGGTCTTTTGGAATCATCCATTACCTTGTCCCATTTTTTGTACCAAAACAGCTTTTCGGCCTCTTTGGCCCAAAATTCTTCCCGGTTGGTAATGGATTCTTTATAGAGGCTGTCATAATCTTTGATGTGTGCACGTTTCACAACCGATTCCTCTGGGTAATACATACCATTACCTGCGTTTGATTTTGTTTTTTTGCTCATAGTTCTACTCTTTAGTTCAATAGGGTAATTTTAGTTCAATAGGGTTATTTTTATTTCACTGATTCAGGCTGGGTGTGCAGCAGATAATTGTCAAATCTTTGCAATCTACAAAAAATTTTATATCAAAAAAGCGCAAATACGCCATATGGAAATCTGAAGAACAGATATGAAAAGTCCTGTTTTGCGAACCTGAACATCCGAACTGATCCCCGGGATTGATCAGAAATTCTTCTGTTTCTGGTAGAGAGAACCGTTGAACTCGTACTCCCTGTAATACTTCTCACCCCGTTCAACATGTACGTGGTATTCGTACCGTGTCTGGCTGCCATCAGGGTTGATAACAGTAATCACACCTGCATCCAGGTTCCCCTGTATATTCCATCGTCCGCGGTTACTATCCTGTCCGGCCACTCCCCAGTTCCCTCCACCCGATAAGTCTCCGGAATATGAGGCTTCGTTTTGATCGCTGTATGTACCGTCGGGAAAGAAAGTCATCCATTCGGTACGGTAGGCGTTGGTCCATACCCACTCCCCGGCAAAATGCTTTACCAGATCGCTGTCTCCTGTTTTTCGTTCACTGAACCGGGTATTGGCAGCCAGGTTATCAGCTGCGGCAATGATTTCGGATCCCAGTTTTTGAGGAGTGCTTACAGCAAGGATAAAGATTCCGCCGCCATACTGACCCAGCAATCCGATGCCATATCCACGGGCCTGTTCTCCCTGAACGGATCCCTGATAGGTTCCGGTGATCATTTGATGATCCCGCTGTTGAATACCACCATCCAGTGAAAGAAAGACGCCCTCCTCCTGAAGGCCCTGTTGCATAAGGCTCTGCATCTCCTGCATGGTTCCGGCCTGGTGAGGAAAAACAGAAATAATCCCAGGAATGGTATTGGAACCAAGCAGGATCTGTCCCTCCGCTGTCTGATGAACCCACCCTTGCGGTACGGTAAATGAGAATCCGTTAACATCATCCCGCACCACCTCTGTTCCGGATTCTGCCCGCGCAACCGGTTCCATTGGGGGTGATGCAGTCATCTGGTTTCCGGGTGACGGTTGGGGTGACGATTGTGCTGATGGTTGAGATGTCGGTTGGACTGGCTGGGAAACCACACCCTGGGGGGGCTGATTGCTCCGGCTGAGTATAAGAAACCGGGCAGCATCATAGTTTGGCATATTGTTCTGATCTGGTTCAATAAGGGAAAGGGTCAGGTCATTACCGTCCAGGTAAGCTTCAAAAAAGAGAGCCCCTTCATTACCAGAAACCACTCCGGTTGCAATGCCTTCCGCAACTTTACCCTCCATGGAAAACTGACTTCCATTATTGCTTGTCATGGTTCCGGTTACTGAACCGGATGCATTCTGTTTGATAGTAAGTGTAATGGTTACGCCGCCCTCTGTGAGCTGGAAGTTCCCTGTGTAGTTCTGGGCATAAGCTCCCGGCTTCCCTGCTACAGTCAGCAGCATGAAGAGAAATATGGCAAAGGCTCTGAAGTTTTTCACTGGAAAAGTAAATGTTCGTTTCATCTTTACGTAATTTGGGGTGGTTTAAATCGTAAAAGATAAGAAAAATGATCCTACCTCTCATTCCAGCGTCTGAACTGGTGGGTGGATGCCGTACTGAACAGAGGAGCCGGATCCCTACCGGTCACAGGTAAGAACGGGCCAGTTTTTTGAACGTGCCAGCTTCAGGAGCCGCTTATCCGGAGAGATAGCTACCGGATTTCCCACGGCTTTCATCACATACCGGTCGGTAAAAGAATCACCATAATAATATGCCTGTCCCGGATCGAAACGATGGTGACGGCAAAATTCAAACATCCTTTTCTTTTTTTCGGGACCATATACCAGTTTGCCATCGGTTTGCCCTGTTAAGATCCCATCATTGGTTTTCAGGCGGGTACAAATCAGATCATCCATGGCCAGGTACAGGGATATGGGTTCGCATATGGGAGCAGTGGCCGATGAAAGCAGGACCACGGCACCGTTTGCTGACTTGTGTTCTTCCAATGAGCACACTATTTCTTTCCTGATGAGCTGTTTCAGGTCAGCATGAAAGACCTCGAGGCACAGCTGCCTGATCACGGATTCTTCGAGGCCTCTCAACCAGGTAAGCATCCGGTTGATCATCCGGATGGGGTCGCCTATACGTAGCTTGTAGAGCACGGAAAGAAAAACAGCATGATTGTACTGCCGGGCGGTCATTATCTCCCTTTGCCTGGCTTCTTCCACCAGGTGCGTGGCACTGTTACCCTCCAGGATGGTATGGTCCAGGTCATAGAAGGCCACATAGTTAAATTTTTTGGGTTTTACCATGTGCTATGCTGTTGTTCAAGCCATTCGATGGTTGCCTGGTCGGGCGCGTTTGCAAAGAAATCATATCCGGTTACCTGCTCCAGTGAATCCACAGTGAGTGCGTATTCCTCCAGGTTGGCTGAAGAGCTCTGGTTGGGTAACAGGAAGGCTTTAAAAGAGTGATCCGGTGGCGAAAGATCCACCAGTACTTTGAAATACCGGGAGGGTACACCCACTTTGTTTTCCCCGATGGTATCAGTAATGTGATCCAGCACCGGTCCGGTTATTACATAGATACTCTCTTTTTCAATGGCCCATTTACGTACGCGGGATTCCAGGTTTTTCCAGATACCCCGGTTGAATGCAGGTCGCTGCGGACTCATATTGGACATTAGAAACGATTCACTCATGGCTTTTTCGTTCCACTTCATATCCCCTGCAGGTGCCAGGTGACCCCTGTCATAACCTGACCTGCGGTAGTCGGCCGGGGAAGCTGATCCGGATCTGATGGAAGTGTCGGCCCTGAAGTTATCGCTTCTTTTCACGTAGCCTGAATCGATCTCGTTGCGGGTAAGTACATAGGCGACCCATGCAGCCTGTTCAAATTGTTCATTGTACCCCAGGTCAAATCCAGTATAGGAACAGATGGTATCGGTGGTTGAGGTGAGGGGATAGCCTTCCGTGAGGGATTTCCAGTCGATATGGATGGCTCCGGGCGGACCTCCCGGAAGAAGGGAGCTTTGCAGATCCCGGCCGGAGCTTTTCCATGGTTCAGTGGTTACCAGGTAGGCCGCTATGATTAACACCATAAAGGTAATTAATCCGAACCGCTGATTTTTGCTAAGTTGCATGGAGCAAAATTAGAATTTTTTGTAATTTGAGCGTTTACCTGTTATGAAGAGTTACTGGTTCATTGGAGATATTCATGGAGAAATTCGGTTGCTTGACAGATTACTGGAGAATATCCTTAAACTGGAGCCCGAACAAATCGTATTTATCGGAGATTATATTGACCGGGGCCCGTATGTAAAAGAGGTGGTAGATCGAATCCTGGATCTGAAGGTGCCTGTTACCTGTTTAATGGGAAATCACGAGATCATGATGCTAAACGCCATAGAGGGTTTTGGATATGGATCCAGCCCGGTTGAATTGTGGTACTACAATGGTGCAGAAGCCACCCTTTACTCTTTTGGGGCTTCCAGCTTCTTCACTTTCCGGTCGGAGTTGGATTCCAGGTACCTGGATTTTTTCCGCAGGTTAAAGATGAGCCATGTGGTCCGGGTGGGAGAACGATTGCGCATACTGGCTACCCATGCCGGCGTCTCACCGGTTATTCCCCTGGAGGACCACATCATGATGGTGGATTATCACGCCCTGAACCATTACATGCTGGACAAACATCTGGACCCAGGCGATTCATTCCTGTGGGTAAGAGATTCATTTTTTAACGGCAATCCGGAATTGTGGGATGGTTATCTGGTTGTTCATGGCCATACACCGGTCCTGAAGCTAAAACGGTTTATTGCTTCCAACGGATCCGAGCTGTTCCACTTTGTGGATAATGACCTTTCCATTCGTAAGGATGCTCAATCGGGAAGTATCGTTTCGGTGGATATCGATTCGGGTTCAACAATCAGCGGGAGGCTAACGGGACTGGGTTTCTTTACCGGTAAAGGAGATGATCGTGATGCCCCTGTTTTTATGCGTAGCCTTACGGTTTCAGGTGAAGATATTTTTCCCAGGGATCTGGGGCCGGTTCACCTGACAGATTGATTATCTTTACCACTTAAAACCAAAAATTTGATACCGGAAGAGATTAAAGTTATCGGTTTTGATGCTGATGATACATTGTGGGTGAACGAGCCTTACTACCGGGAAGCTGAAGCACAGTTTACAAAGCTGATGGAGGAATACGGGATAAAGCAGGATATATCAGCTGCCCTGTACGAAACTGAATTCTCCAATCTGAAGCTGTACGGATACGGGATCAAGGCTTTCATGCTTTCCCTGGTAGAGTGCGCCATCAGGCTGACCGGTGAAGAATTGACATCCCGTACGGTCAGCAAACTCATCGGACTGGGAAAAACGATGTTGCAACGACCCATCGAATTGCTCGATGATGTGAAACTTGTGCTTGAGCGTCTGGCCCCGCATTACCGGCTCATTGTAGCCACCAAAGGTGATTTGCTTGATCAGGAGAGGAAAATGCGCCGTTCCAGTATATCTTCTTATTTTCATCACATTGAGGTGATGAGCGACAAGCAGGGACAAAATTATGTTCAGTTGTTGCATCATATTGATATTGAACCCCATCAGTTTCTGATGATCGGTAATTCAATCAAATCGGATATCATTCCTCCACTGGATCTGGGAGCCTGGGCCATTCATGTTCCTTACCATACTACCTGGATCCATGAGGAGGTGGGTACCGAGCCCGGTTCACCCCAGTTTTTTCGAGTGAGCCGGATAAAAGAGGTACTGGATTTATTCGGTAAATAAAAACCTTTTTTACAGTTAGTTGTTTTTTAGTATTAATAGCGGATTGTTTACCGGAAACAAAAAACTGAACAAAATGAAAAAACTGAGATTGATCGTTGCTGCACTACTGGCAACCATTTTTATTACTACAGCTTCGGCTCAGACCGGAATAGGGGTCCGTGGCTTATTTGGCATAGAAGGTAACGCTTATGGTGGGGCGGAAATATCTTTACAGAAAATCGGGAGGCATGAATGGGATCTGGGGTGGTCCAATGATTCATGGAAATTCACAGGATTAAAACTGTTCAATTTCCTTGGTAGCAATACCGGGGGATTCGGCCTTTACGGAGGTTTGGGCGCAGGCATTGGTTATTCGAATACCTATGACCAGATGTTTGGTTCCTTTGCACTTGACCTGGGTACCTATATTTGGGCTGGCCCCATACAGGTGGGGCTGGACTGGCGACCCGAATGGAACGTATTTAATTACCCCGGGAAAGATGTCTCCTTCAACCTGGCGCTGAGTGCCAGGCTGATGTTCGGGAAAGGGGGTTGATCAACCGTTAAAATTTCTTATCCGCTCAATCCGCATGGCAAAGGGGACGTTGTTGTGGGAGAATGAATACTCCACGGCCTCTCCGCCGCCGGTACTGCTTTGTATCTGCACTTTATGCTTTTTCAGAATGGTTTCCAGCTCTGATGTAAATTTTTTATCAATGACTATTTTAACGGTACCGTAGTAGAGTTCGGTTATCATAAATACCCTTCTGATACTGCTGTCGTAGTCCCTCCAGCGGGTTGCCTTCATCTTTTCCAGGATCCGGTCGATCTTAACGCGCATCAGGTCATCCATTTCCCGTACCTGGAGATCGCCAAAAGAGAATTTGATCACTTTCCCGGATGTGAACTCAGCGCTGATCTTTCCATAGATGGGCTGTTGTAATTCATGTACAGCGTGCACACTGACATTGATCGTCCTGGTGGCCAGCCCGGCATTAATCAGGGGTGTCTGCTTGCTCTCTTTCCGGAATTGTTCCCACTCGTGCTGCTGAACAAGTTCTGCATCCAGAAAAGCTGTAAAGATAGTATTGGGCATGCCCTTGCGGGAAAAGTCAGGAGGGCCGATGATGGGGTCCCAGACCAGGTCACCCAGCGTAATGCCCTCGTGTGAAGCCGGGATAAGCTCAAGGTTGTATTTGGTTCTGAATTTCCGAATTTCCATGATCTATCTAATTCTACTTTACGACTTTTAATTTCTGATTCAACTCACAGGTCTTCATACCTGTAATATCTATCAATATCTTTTTGTCTATGATAGTGTCTTATTTTC
>JANTFK010000126.1 GCA_024763595.1 Bacteroidales bacterium
GGCCCGGCAACCGGTCCTGTATTGGACTTACCCCAAAATTTATCTGAATTTTGCGCGCGCATTAGCAGAGATAAGGTTTCCCATAGCCTGCCGGGGGGTGGCGAGCATAATTGGAATATTTTTCCGGATCGAAGATGCCCCTGCAAAAGCGGCACCCTCTTTTCAGTAAATTCAAATGTCACAGCGGAGTGACATTTCCCAGGACATCTACAGCGTTCCATGCGATGTATGTTTATCGCCGATTCTCTAAAAACCTGGAACAGCAAGGGCTTCAGGGCTCCTTATGTATACAACAAAAACGCGGACATCAGTGGATCATTCCACTGATGTCACTTTAGTGTGACTTGCGGAAATTGAAAAAAAGGAACCATGGAACTTATGCAAATCTCTGGTTTAGCTGCCTGGTTACGGGACCGATCTGCAGCTCCGACCTGTAACACAGAACAGTCAAAGCAATTTATTGGGGTAACTCCAGGCCCTGTATGCTATTATTCAGCCGGAAGAAAATCAAGGGAAACAGAGTTCACACAGTGTCTCACATTTTTTGGTGTGAATCCCTCTCCAAGGAAAACATGGCCCAGATGCCCGTTACAATTGGCACACAGTATTTCGGTCCGCCGGCCATCCGCATCTGTCCGGCGTTTCACTGCTCCCTTAATTTCATCATCAAAGCTTGGCCAGCCACAGTGGCTGTCGAATTTATCGGCTGACCTGAAGAGGGGGGCATTGCATTGTTTACACACATAGGTGCCATCTTCCCTGTGTTTGACAAACTTCCCGCTCCATGGCTGCTCAGTTCCTTTCCTCAGGATGACAAATTCTTCCATTGCCGAGAGCGCATTGTATTGTTTCGGATCCATAATGGTTGTCTGACCTGTTGTTTGTCCCAATGTTATTTGGCCTGCTGTTATTGATACAATTGCCAGCATCATACATATCAGGGTGATTCTCATATCTCTCACTTTTTCCAGATCATTTCAGATATATTGATCTGTTACATCGATCTGTGAATATAACAACTTGTGCAGGGAAGGGTTCATTCCCATCTTCCGGGAACAGGTGCATTGCAGTGGGTACATGTACCATTGCGGATCTCCATCTTTGTGATCTGATAGCCTGAGCGTTCAATAACTGTTTCTCCGCAATTGGGACACAGGGTGTTGCTGGCATCATTTCCCGGTACGTTGCCAATGTAGACAAATTTGAGACCCTCTTCCAGGGCAATGGCATGGGCCGCTTCAAGTGTTTTTACCGGCGTAGGAGGCAGCCTTTGTAATTTGTACTGGGGATGAAACCTGCTGAAGTGAAGCGGGGTTTCTTCAAAACCATTTTTCGCGAGCCAGTTGCACATCCTGCGAATCATCTCCAGGTCATCTGTCCAGGAGGGTACTACCAGGTTGGTGATCTCCAGCCAGACGCCTTCATCCCTGAGTATTTTCAATGTATTCAGTATCGGTTCCAGTTTACCGGCATTCAGTTTCAGATAGATGGAGTCATCCATTGATTTCAGGTCAATATTGGCTGCATCTATATATTCAGCCAGCCTGATCAGCGGTTCTTCGTAAATATACCCCGCAGAAACAAGAACATTCCTGAGGCCTGCATCCCGTGCCATTTTCCCCGTATCATACACATACTCATAATAGGTAATGGGCTCAGAATAGGTATAGGCTATACTGCTACAATGATATTTCAGGGCCTGGGCTACCACCTTATCAGGCATCAGGTCATAGTTTTGGGTCTCTTCAGGAGAGGATTGAGAGATCGTCCAGTTCTGGCAATTGAGACAGGCCAGATTACAACCTGCAGTAGCGATGGAGAATGCATCTGATCCGGGATAAAAGTGGTAGAGTGGTTTTTTCTCAATGGGATCAAGATGCACGGCACAGGGGTTTCCGTAGGCGATGGTGTAAAGTTTGCCTTGATATACTTTTCGGTTATGACAGTCACTCAGTTCCCCTTCCTTCAGTGTACATTCATTGGGACAGATCTGGCAACGGATCCCCCTGGGGGTTTCCACCTGGTACATGGCCTCACGGCTCCATTTCCATGGTTTTTCAGATGATGAGGCCAGCACCCTCCCGGGAGTAAGCAGGGTGCATGCAGTCCCGCAAAGACCTGTTCTCAGAAAAGTTCGTTTGTCCATCACATACTGCTTTCAACGCCCACGGATAATCAGATAAAGACCAGTGGCTACATTTATTCCACAGAACAAGATAAAAGTATTTATTACACCGATCAAGGGGAGTAAAAACAGTACGGGAAGAAATGAGCCCAGTGCGGCACCGGATAGATCTGCACTGTACATCTTCCCGATGCTCTGGGGCCCTTTCCCTGCGGTAAGGGCAACAGACATGCCATATACTGCCCCTACGATTATTCCCGGAACGATATTCAGCATGCTGAGGATCACCTGGCCGGAGAACCGCCCGGAAAAAAGTCCTTCTGCACGTAACAGGATAACACCCAGTACAGATACAAGGCCCATGATCCAGATAAGTGCTGTGAGTCCGGGAAGGGAGGGTTTGTGCCTGTGTCGTTGCCAGAGCATGGTGCCCATAACAATTCCGGCCATGAAAAGGGTGATCATAACAGGTGTTACCATATATGCATAGCCGTAAAAGGATTGCAGGACGATGATCAACAGGATCTGGATTCCTGCTCCGGTAAACCCGGCAATGTACATGCCTGTGCGGACAGGTGGATAGGTAATTAACAGCATCAGAAAAATCAGGGAACCAATGATACCTGTTATGAGGATGGAGTGTTTTCCCATCCGTGACTCAAGGGTGGCAAGTTCGCTGAAAAACAACCTGGGCCAGAGATCTCTATTGATACCGGCATCCCCTTCCATATTTTGCAGTAACTGTTCTGCATCGAAACTGAGATGCATGACATCCATATAATCGGGATTAACGTACCTGGTGGTAATGTTATGTGCTTCCAGCAATGCCGGGAAATCAAGGGAGAGCGGCCGTGATGAGGCCAGAAAATAGGTGGATCTGCCCGGGACCATTGTCACATATCTGAATACACGCTTCAATGTATGATAATTGATGCGCAGTAACTCGTTACCTTCCATATTCACATAATTACCTCCGGTACTCAGCTGCATACTGAAGACCCCACCCTCCTTCAGATGCTCTTGTACCAGGAGGTAGAACTCCCTGGTGAAGAATCTGTTCCAGCCAATGGTTACCGGATCTCCAACGGCCGAAATAATGATATCATATTTCACTGTATCGGCCTTCTGGAGCCATTTTCTTCCATCCATGGGAATGAACTGAAAGGAGGTTGTCAGGGCTTCAGGAAGAAGTTTTTTCCCAATCCTGTATATCCATGGATCCGCCTCACAATAGTCAAATCTTTCCGGGCCGTACTTGATCACTTCGGTGGCGGCACCGGAAATTCCACCCCCCAGCAGCAGGAAAGAAGAGGGAGAGGGGTGTTGTAATGCCGCAAAATGAATACTTTCTTCCGACCTGACCAGATCCGAAGGGGTGATCACCGGATTACGGTCCAGGTAGCCGGTGAGCTGGTCAGCCGTTACAGCAAAAGTCAGGTTACCATAAGGAGTATCCCTGCTCTCCACGATCTGTTCACCTTTATACCGCCATCCTTCCACACCATTCTTAATGCCGGGAAAAAGAAGAAGGAGAAAGAGCAGACCACTTCCCGGCAACAGGATGAACCGGTGGAAGATCCCGGAAGGAAAACCGAATCCCAGGATTACTGCAAGGATCACTGTGAAAAGCAGCAATGCCAGCACCTGGATATTATCCAGAAAGAACACCAGGACCAGTCCAAAAATGATTCCTGCCAGCAGTGAACCAAGAGAGTCCAGCCGATAATAGGAAGCATCCTGCCTGCCTGCCCTGATGGAGCCTGAGAAGTAGGCGAACAGAAATCCTGAAGTGAGTGTTAACAGACCGGTAAGCAGGATCATGCAGGTAATGGCAGACAGTAAGCCAGGCTCATAGCCGGGCAGGAACAGGAACCTGTTGACCAGGATCAGAAGCAGGTAAACAACAATGGGAGCCAGGGCCAGTAAAAGTGTCAGCTTCAACAGTGATTTGAGCGGGATCCTTTCCATATGGACAGATCCGGCCCTTGCACCTGTTGCAGTGAGGATCATCCAGATGGCCAGAAAGATCCCGATCACCAGCTCGTTGCCATGAAAGGCCTTAATGAATTCCCGGAGCAGGACCAGTTGGGACATGATAGAGGTATACCCCAGCAAAAGAAAGATCAGCTTTTCCTGCAGAGGGCTCAGTGTCAGATGGGGGGCGGGACCGGGAACTTCACGGGCCCTGCTGGCAGGCATCTTTTTCCGGGTATAATAACGCAGGTTCCACGTAAGGTGAAAAAATGCCACCAGGGCTAATCCGATTCCCAGATCCACATGCCATTGCATGGCGGTATCGAGCCATGAAAGATTGAGTTTATAATTGACCTTGATGGCAAGCAGTAGTCCCAGGGAGGCAGTTGACAGAAAAAACAACAGCAACAGCCAGTTCCAGAATTTCCTGTGTGCCTGACCTGACAACAGTTGCATGCGGACTGCGAACAGAGTGGCCAGGTAGGAAAAGATAAGCAGTACGGCCGTGGAAATCAGATGGTAGGGTCCCTGGGTCATTGTTTGTTCTCCTCTTCAAAGACAATGGCCTCATACACATATAGGTCTGCTTCCTTCCAGCCATCCCAGCCTATCTTTGCTTTCTCCCTGGAACAGTGTCCGAGAAGTTCTTCCCTGTTCCAACCGGTCTCCACAGCCACCTGGGGAAGGTATGTTCCCGATCTTCCATCTTTGGTTATATAGATCCCGTGTTTTCCGGGCTGAAATTCATCGATGGATTCAATTTTCTTTAACGGTGTCAGAACAGATATCTCAATATGTATGTAAGGCAGTTCCGGCGGTTCCACCGGTGCGAACCTGATGTCACGGGTTGCAGCGGCAACGGTCATCTCCTGCACCACCATGTAGAGTGGTTTGTCCGGTGCAAAGTTGCCGATACAACCCCTGAGCCTTCCCCCCATATGAAGGGTCACAAATGCCCCTGTCTCCTGTTTTAGTGCCGGGGGGAGCGTTTTATCTTCAATACGGGGCAGATCCCCCGTTTGGATATATGTTTCAAGGGTGTTCCGGGAGATCTTCAGCAACGTCTCCTTTTCCTGCTCATTCAGTGTGAAAGTGTCTGATCCGGGAGTTGTTTCATATCCGGCAATGGCCCAGTAGCCCACCACCCGGTTCTTATCCCCGATGGGACTGTCTCCGGAATTCTTGTATATTACCGGGGAAAACTCCATGTTATCTGTTCTCTCTGCCATATAGAGCATGGTCAGAATCGAGCTCCAGCCGCAACATGGTGTGGCCAGGTTTGGAACCGGTTCCCTGCTGTTCTTTTGCAGGGTGCGATAAAATAATTCAGGGTCCTTCTTTAAAATGGCTTCCCCGGTAAGCCTGTCAAGCCGAACAGCGTCCTTATAAGCAGGATAATGGGAGAAATCGGAACTGATAATAAAGAGGTTCTCCGGTGTGAAATAGGGCATAAGGGCAGTGGCCAGGCTGCGTGCAGCCTCCGGCGAGGAGGTTCCCATCACAATGGGCACAATGGGTGGGAGCTTGGGAAAGTGATATTGCAGAAACGGAATCTGAACCTCTATACTGTGTTCCCGGTCATGTGCTTTCTCAAGGAAAGAAATATTCCTGTTCTCCCGTATCAGGGTGTTGGCAACCTGGCGGTTGACCCGCGCTACCCCCAGCGGTGTCAGGTAATTTCCCGCTGCATAGACAGAAGCACCGGCAAAGTGTTCCCTGTGGGAAGAGGCTATGATAAAAATATTTTTGTAGTGTGCATCCTGCGGGATGGTTTTATATCCGGAGGCAGCAACCACGCCTGAATAGGGGTATCCGGCATGGGGCACGATCAGGGTCCGGATCCTGCCTTCGGGAGAGGCCGGACTGGCGGTAGCAAAGAGCTCTTTCAGGTTAGCATTCAGCGCCTGCTTATTACCCGGATAGAAAGTGCCGGCAAAAGCAGGGGATCTGTCATGCTGTGCTGTGGATTCCTGTCCCCTGATCATCCCCTGGATCAGGAAAGCTGCCATCAGCACAGTGCAGTACTGGAAACTTCTGTTTCGGGTCATGGCATATGATTTTCAGGTTATTGCTTTCTGATTTTCAGATTATTGCTTATATGCTGAGTTCATCCATATTTGAAAAAATCCCTGTATTCCCGGTAGAATGCCTCCAGATTCATCATCTTTTCAAACATGAAATTGTGGGCATCTTTCCACGTCTCCCTGTCGTAGATATCCACCCCTTCCTTCTGGAGATAGATCCGGCTCACCGATTTTCCATTCTCCCGGATATATTCGATTTCCCATATCATGGGTTCCCCCATGGCCTCTTCCAGGATCTTTCTTACAGATTCCAATTTTTCATATAGCTCCAGTCTTTGGTCCATATTCCTGGTTTCCAAATCAATACCTACCTGGGCAACCTTGCGGTCCACATGAAAGCGGAGATTCATTGCCCTGACTCCCGTATTGTTCAGCATCCAGTTCCCGGGCAGTTTTTTACGGGTCCTTCTCCGAGTGGAGAGGGACCTGAACCTGTCCCAGAATTCTTCTCTGATAACTTTTGCCTCCTCTTTGGAATACATAGATAATGCAAGGTACATCAAATTCTCAGTGTTGTAAATCTGTTTTCAACAATTAATTGATTAGGAATAGTTTTGTATATTGCTTTCCGATCTAAATGTTCAGCGTTATGAATGATCGTAAACACCAGGCATGGAACTTCTGGTCGGCTTTTGTCTTTTTCGGGCTGGTGGCTTTCATGGGATATCTTCTGGAAAAAAAAGGGATCGATATTAAAGAGATTACCCTGAAGGAAGCTACGATCCTGATCCTGGCTTCTTACCGGATGACGAGGATCCTGGTGTTTGAGAAAATTTTCAAGTATTTCCGGGATGTCCTGAAAAGAAGGGAAGACCTTTACATAGTCGGTACGCTGAGTTCGATCATTACCTGTCCCTGGTGCCTGGGTGTCTGGGTAACCCTGTTTATTATCGTACTCTATTTCCTGGTTCCATACGGTGACCTGCTGGTATATGTACTGGCACTGGCAGGAATAGCCTCACTTGTCATCCTCTTCTCCAACCTGATGCATATGCGTACCGAGGGAAAGCAGCGTGAACACAGGATTTCCAAGAACAATCATCTGAGCTGAACCGGTGAACACTCACCGGGAAATTATGGTTTGCTGGCTGCGCTGGTCACAGAGTTTGTCATGACCTTCATGTTCCTGATCGTTATCATGGGTGCCACTGACGAAAATGCCCCCAAAGGTTTTGCCGGACTGGCCATTGGCCTGGCGCTTACTTTGATCCACCTGATCAGCATACCGGTTACAAATACTTCGGTAAATCCTGCCAGGAGCATCAGCCAGGCAGTTTTTGTGGGTGGCTGGGCGGTTTCCCAGCTCTGGTTATTTATCCTGATCCCCATTGCCGGGGCCATTGCGGCAGGCCTGGTCTATAAATCGCTGAGCAAGGGTTGAGTGCAGTACATAAACAAAGCTGAGTGCAGCACTTATAAATGGATGGTAAGTCCGGCCATGGGGCCGGATAAATGGGCCTTATATATAAAGTCGCGATCCAGGACTTCAGAAACCCTGTGAATATCCTGTATGACCCATCCCAGCGCAAAAGAGAAGTGTGGATAAAACCTGTACCTGGCGTGAAAATGGAACCACCAGGTGGGATGTGAAAATGGATTGATCACTTTCATATCACCCTGTGAGGAGAGCGTTAATTTCTTCCGGGAATAGAATAAACTGATCCCGGCCACTGGATCTATCCAGGTGGTATTCAATTCAACCGGTTCATATTGCCGGGGATATACCGAAAACAGATTTACATTAAAAAGCCTGCCTCCGGCGTAGAGATAGGAGCTGATTTCTCCTGCTTTCGGATTTCCGAATGATTTATTGAGTATCTGGTACTCCACTATTACCCGGGGAATGATAACGGTCAGTTTGGTATCCATCGGCGTGCCGTCGGACAGAATAAACTTTACAGAATTATCGATCCGGCCCCCGAAAATGTCACCCTGCAGGCGCCATTTCTGATAGGAATAC
>JANTFK010000127.1 GCA_024763595.1 Bacteroidales bacterium
TGCGGCATAAATGGAAACGAGAGACCGCTGAGGGCCAAGGTTGAAATAAAATTTTTCCGTTTCATTTTTATAACTGTAAAATTCCCCATGCAATGAATATCAGGACACCTATAAAAGCGGTGGCCAGCAAGAAACCGGTCCAGTCCTCCCGATAGCGGAAAGCAAAGTTCTTCCACCGTTCTTTCGTGAACCACGATGGCAGATCAATCAATATTAAATCCTTGCCATGCTTCCTTGCCAATGGTTGCTTTCCATCTTTATCCAGGCTGTCTGCATCCGAAAGACGATCCATCTTATCAAAGAATTGCTTCGTTTGCTCCTCCGGTTCGGGCTTTGTCAATATACTGATCAAAATAAAGAAACCAAATCCGGCCAGCATGGCCCATCCGAATATATCCGGCTTCCAGTTATAGACAATCTCCACAGCACCCGTGTCCAGATAATTCAGGAGATAGTATACGATAAATGACATAGTGACACCGGTTATGGCACCATACCGGTTGGCCCGCTTCCAGAGTACTCCGCCAAAAACAATAATGCCCATAAAAGCAGCAATGGTTTCCAGGAAAAGAAAAGCGTGCAGCACACTTTCAACGTATAACGCAAACAAAATACCCAGCAATGTCAGGGCCACTCCTGAAAACCGTCCTGTCCACAACAGTTGCTTGGTGGTGGGATGCTTCTGCATGTACTTCGTATAAAAATTTTGCGTGAATAAAGCCCCAGTATTTACCATATAGTTGGAAGCAGATGACATGTTTGCCGCAAATATGGAGGCGATCATCAGTCCGGTCAGTCCGGGCAGCAACAGTTCCCGTGAAGCAAATCCGAAAGCCATTTCAGGATCTTCCAGATGCTGACCGCGCTGGATCATCATCGCTGCCACAATCAATCCGGTCAATGCCCATCCAATGGTTACCAGTCGCTTTACGAATGAACCGTATGTCTGGCCCACACGTCCGGCCCTTTCCGTACTCCCCGTGGCACACATGGATACCATATGCGGTTGCGCTGTAATTCCGACAATACCATTGATTGCCAGCATTGTAATGGTAAAAGCACCCATTCCCAGTTCGTTACTGAACAGACTGAAAAAATTACCATTCAGTACCTCCCGCATGCCGGGAAAGCCATGAACTGCCTTAAGCCCGAAAGGGATCAGCAGGAAAGATAATATGATGATCATCATGGCCTGAATAAAATTGGCATGTGCAGAAGCAACCATTCCCCCGAAAAAACTATAAAGGAGAAACGCAAGAGACATGACCATAACAATAGTGTTAACGGTGAGCATGTCCCCCATGGCAACGGCAATAACCTTCCCTCCGCCTTTCAACAAGGCCCCCTGGGCAAAAATGAAGTAAAGAATAGCGAAGACGGAATAGAAAACACCCATCTTCTTTCCGTACCTGTCTTCAATGATCTCGCCCACAGTGGTCCGTTCACTACGGCGATACCAGGGAGCCAGCAGCCAGTAAAAGGGAGTGATCATCATATTTTTCCATTGATACCAGATAGATGCAAAACCCAGCTGATAACTGGCTCCTGTCTGGGCAACAAAGTTTTCGGCATGGGTACCCGTACCAAATGCCTGGCCCATCATGATCCACCAACCGAATTTCCTTTCACCCAGGAAATATCCGTTACTGTTCTTTATTTTCCGGCTGAGCCATACGCCGTAGGCCGTGATTGAAACAAAATATGCTGCAATTACTACTGTGTCTAACCAATGATATCCGTTGTTCATGATGAAGTTATTTAATTGGGCCCCAATATATGATATTGCGGGGATTGATAACCAGGGTATGATTCACAGCTCTGAACTGTAACACTACCGATCTTAAAGGTAAGAAAGATCGTAAAAGTAGTAAAATCGATCATGGGGTCCATGGGTGTGTTCCAACGGACCTGATCATACTTATATTCCGGATGTGTATTCTTTGCCGAAAACAGATTGCATCCGGATTCAGAGAGGCCACGGAGCCTGATCCGCGGAGTCTGTCCGACGTCCGATTGATGTAACACAACTTCAGGACCGTCCCCGTAGAAGTTATAGTGACAGAAATTCCGAAGCAGCATATTCCTCAAGGGGATCAGGGTTGTCAGGAAGTATCAGTATCACATTTGATGCAGTGTTGACTTTAATTGATTGCCCGGGTCTTTCGACGGGCAAATTTTGAGCAAATAACTCCATTGTAGAAATTGAGAATAATGCGAATAGCATTTAATTCTTTTTCATTTGTTACATTTCGATTGAAATTATTTCATAATCTTCAAGAACAGGCAGTTCAAATGAAATGGAATGACCTGTATTCATGTAATGGATATCCTTTCCATGGACAAGTGCTTTCATCCCTTTTACGCCGGCGACCAGAGGAATTTCAACTTTAATGTTATAACATGGGATGATTTTCGCAATGGGTCTTTTCATCCCGGAAGTAAAGTTTATCAGATAGACGAAAACTGAATTTTCATTTCGCCTTATATTCACTTCTACAGAAGAAGGCGTATGATCTGTTTTTATGACAGGTTCACTTAATTCAGAGACCAGGTTGCCAAGGATTCGATAGTACTCAGGGAAATGGAACTTATAGAGTGAACTGCCAAAAGTGCCGGCAATGTAGATTGATTTACCTTTCCCATAAGTGTTTTCGATCATAAAAGGGTCATTGGAAATCTGGGGTGTTCCGGAATAGCTTCCCGGAAGGGGATTGCAAAAGAACAGGGGAATTTTTGAATTGGTTTTTACTCGCAGGCCATATGAGGGTGCATTGAGATATTTATTCTTAATATCCCTGAGTGCAAAATAGTGATGATTATCAGCTGATAAATAATCCCATCGAAGCGGGCCAATGACACCACCGGATTTTTCTGCTCCGAAAAGATCTTTCAACTCAAAATTTTCAAGCCTTTTACCTCTTTCATTATATAAAGATGTTTCAAATGTGGAAATAATATTCCCTCCGTTTTTTACAAAATCCTTTATCCTGTCCGCTTCTTTTTCTCCCAGGCAGCTTACATTGGGAAGGATAACCAGGTCATATTTGTGGAGATCATCGTTCAGGGCTTCTTCATCCAGAACATCAAAAGGGAAATGATTCCTTGAGAGGCCATCATAAAAGCCATAAAACTCCTCCTGGATATTTCCTGCTGTCCCCGTATTTATCTCTTTTGTAAAATCGGTCAGAGGCACTGAAGAGCCCCTGTAGTAATTTCCTGTATTCTGCGGCCACAGCAATGCAATTTTAGCCATGGACTTTGTTCTGAAAAAAGGATCCGGATTTTCCCTGATCAGTTTGTTGTATTCTTGAATGACGTCAATCGATTGGTTATTAATATTTGATATGGCACTTATCGCCAACCATACATTGGCCTGATGGGTGATTGACTGGCTGTAGAGAATGCTGATCTCTCCCCGGGGCAATGTGGAAAACGCCCATGGCCCCTGTTTTGCAGCATCAAATACAACCGTCGGTTTTCCTTCAGCCTGTGTTTCCAAAAGTTTGGCCATCGCTCCCGGTTTGTAAACCGGCTCCTTCAGTTCACCATATAAGAATCCACCCTCTGCTCCGAGAATATCTGTCTCCCTGATGATTTTACGGTTGTTTCTTCCTGTCGGCCATGAAGGGGCAAGATTATTACCATTCATGTAGAACAGGATCTCAGGATTTATATCTTTCAGTATCTTATTGGAGTCTCTCAGAAATCTTGCAATGCTGTCAGATTGAAATTCGAGAAGTTCCGGCCATTCAGGGCCGGTCATGTTTGATGACAATACGGTCTTGGATGGCAATTCCTTCTGATATCTTTCCCTGAACAGTTCCTGGCAGGAGTTACAGTAGCAGGTATTGGAAAAGAATATGGGACCGTCATAGAATACGCCGTCAATCTCAAATGAAGCCAGCTTTCTCAGCGTCGCAAACACCTCTTCCCGCCAGGGACTGTTTATACAGAAAGATGAATCTACGGTATAGACGTTCTCAATAGGGTTCCCGTCTGCCTTTATCTGCTGCCATTCGGGATGCCTGCGGGCATAATTGATTTCAATCGCATGTACATTATAATAGATGATCACCCTGACTCCTTTTTTATGTGCTTCAGACAAATAATTCTTTAAAGAGTTGAAATTGACCTTCTTACCGCTGAACAGATTATGATTATCCAGAAAAGATGTTCCGGGTGAGGTGTCCGTGAATCTTGTGGCATGCTCCATATTAGCACCCATCTCGTTAAGTAATTTAAACTTTTCCGGGTATTCATATCCCTGCTCCAGTTCAATGATCCTCAAAGGTTCCTTCTCCCACCACCTGTTTATGGATTTTATCGAAGTACCATAAAGCGAAGGGAGGGAAATCGTAAGTCCTGCAGCTGTTGTTCCGGTAATCTGGATGAATGATCTGCGATTAATGCTATTGGATTTCTTCTTCATACATATGATTTTTACAGCTCTTTTATCGCTTTCATGAACCCGTGGATCTCTTCTTTCAGCTCTTCCGGGATGGGCAGATCAAAATCTGTGTGATAATTTCCAGGGCATCCCAGCAGTTTCATGGCATAAGTGTAGGCAGAAAAAATGTTTCCTTTCAGAAATATGTTCCTCAGCCTGATAATGTTGTTCAAATACTCCTTAACCGCCTTGTCATTCCCAACAGCAGCTTCTGCGTACATTTTTCCCGAATTAACCGGCGTACAGGTATACATACCGTCAAGGTTCTTGCCTATTCCGGCATTCAAAGCAACATCAAACAGATCAAGCCCGCTGAAAAAAACGGAAAAATCGTTATTGTAATCATTGTTTCGCTGCATATGGAGGATCAACTCCAGGTTGGCCGTCTTTAAACCCTTTATATTAGGCAATTTAATAAGCTTCTCAATGATCTGTGGGGTAACCGGGGATTGCGTTACAGATGGCAGATCATAAATATACAGGGGATATTCAGATCTTTTTGACAGCATCGTGTAGAAGTTCACTATTTCGTCCTGGTTTATCTTATAATAATAGGGTACCGTGGCTACCACACCATCGATCTTCAGACTGCCCAATGCCTCAATCCTGTCGGTTACCCTTGCCACTGAACAATCCATGACACCTACCATTACAGGAACCCTTTGTAAAACCGTTTCAACACATTGTTTGGCTATCTCAGGATATTCCTGGTCCCTGATGCCGGTCATTTTGCCCATAGAACCCATGCAAAGGAACCCTTTTGCCCCTGCCCCGAGCATGAGTTCAATCTGTTTATTGTAACTGTGTGCAACCAGCTTCCCAACTTCATCGGTTGGGGTCCCCAGGGCAGGATAAAATCCGTCTTTCATTATTTGTTCAGTCATTTCTATTTCCGTTTGATGAATATTTTGAATCTGGCTTCCCGTATTTAGCTGTTTCACAATGAAATAAAGTCATTTAACTTCCAGATGTATAACAGAAACCTTTCCCGTCCTGTTCCTGTTCGCATCAGGCTCTCCGCCCACCATCCACATGAGATTCTTATTTACCCTGATCAAAGGAGCGGTCGTAGAAGGAATGCACAAATTACCAACTTTCTCCATTGAAGAATCATCAGTATTGACTGTCCATATACCATCATGCACATTTCCGTCTGCCCTTCCCGTTAATAACAGGCGATGGTCATCTACAGGTTGACTGCTCCATGCATAACCTCTGAGCGGCAACTCTTTAAGCTGTGTCCATTCATCTTTTTCAGGATCATAGCGATAGATGTCATTCAAGGGTTTTAGAGGAGATATCTCTTCCAGTCCCCCACAGAGGTAGAGATATTTTCCACAGGCAGAAAAAGCTGGAAACATCCTGGCAACGCCAGGCAGGGGACTGCATTCAACCCAACCTCTTCCTGGTTGATTTATTTCCAGTACCCACATTTTGTTTGTCTTTTCATTACCCAGTGAACCACAGGTAATGTAAAATTTACCCTCATAAACCACACCCGCCCCGTAACCTGTTGCCTCGGGCAATTGTGGAAGAGACCTCCATACACTGCCGGGCTCCAGATCACTCAGGACATAAACATCTCCCGAAACCGATTTCCCGTCACTGGTCCCCCCGGCAACATAGATCCCGCTTTGATCATAACCATACATCGGATAGGCCAGCGGCTTTGGCAGGCCGGGCCCTTCTATCCACCTTCCATCATGAAATACAGCAGAACTATTCAACCAGTATTTGGTGGTTTTATCCTTGCTCCAGTTACTGCCTCCGGCCACGACAACCTTTCCGTCCAATATTCCTCCGATATGTCCCCCGCGGGACCATTCATCAGGCAGGGAAATACCTTCTGTAACAGAAAAACCAATATTTGCTGTATTCAAATCCATTCGCTTTTTATATAAAGAGTGGCACGAGGATGTGCAGATGAACAGCATCAGGAAAAGCGAAAGTTTACCACCGCAACTAGAAAGGCAGGATCTGTACTTCATGATTCAGCATCTTTAATGAAAAGTTTTATCAAGAAATTCGCGCAGTGCACCCATCTGCTCATCTGTCAAAGAAGGATAGGGCGCCCTCCGGTATCGCTTCCCAAGACCGGTTATTTCCAGCATTCCGTGTAACCCCGCATCAAAACTTCCTTTCATTGCAATCAGATAGTTAAACAAAGGTATATCATAGTCGCGCGCAACGTCAATTCATCGTTGCTTTTTATTCCAGAACTTCTCGATTTCCTCCAGGCTCTTTCCTTTGGTTTCCGGGACCATCCGGTAGAAAAAGAGCGTTGCAATAAAGCAAACCCCGGAAAAGGCAAAAAATCCTGTATTCATTCCTGCCCGGGACACGAACCATGGAAAGAGGAAAGCTGTACTGAAATTGGTGGCCCAGTTTGCAAAAGTTGCCACAGACATGGCACGTCCCCTTATACGGTTGGGGTAGATCTCTCCCAGAAGGACCCATATCACGGCATTGATGGAAAAGGCCAGGCTTGCCATGTAAATTCCGAGCATAATCACGATCCATATACCCTGTGTGGCTGAGAAGGAGAACATTGCACCGATGATCAGCAGAGAAATAAATACAGCAGTCATCCCCCCTATAAGCAAGGGCCTGCGTCCCCAGTTATCGATTTTCCACAGAGCCAGGGCTGTAAAAACAAAGTTGATCAGGCCGATGGCCACCTGGAATTTCAGGGCATTGTCCAGATTATACCCGGCGTTGCCCAGTATGTCCGGCCCGTAATAGACGATGATATTCACACCGGTAAATTGACCGAACACAGAGAGTCCGATACCCACAATCAATGCAAGCCGGATACCTGGTTTAAACAGCTCGGTGAACGTCCCCCGTTTTTCCGAAACCGATTCGTGGATTGCAGCAAGCTCCGCCCTGGCAATGGATTCTCCACCCAGTTTCCTCAGTATTTGAAACCCTTGTTCTTCTTTCCCTTCTTTGATCAGCCATCGCGGGCTTTCCGGAATAACCAGCAGCAGGGAGAAGAACAATAAAGCAGGAAGCATTTCCGCACCGAACATGGCCCGCCATACTTCGAAAACCATTACCTGGTTCCAAATCCCGCTCCCTCCGGTGTCCGGACTGTGGTTTTGCGAGAATCCCAGTAACTCCCAGTTGGAAAAATAGGCCAGCAATATCCCTATGACAATAGACATCTGGTAGAGAGCCACCAGGCGTCCCCTGATCTTCGGAGGCGAAAACTCGGAAATAAACATGGGGGCCAGTACCGATGCTATTCCAATCCCCACTCCCCCCACCAACCGGGCAGGGATCAGCAGGTTGAAAGTCGGGGAAATGGCTGATCCCAGCGCCGAGATAAAGAACAGCATGGCCGAAAGGATCAGAACCGGGCGGCGGCCATACCTGTCGCCCAGTAGACCGGCCACCAGTGACCCTGCAATGGCACCGATCAGCGCCGAACTGCCAAACCATCCCACTGCAATTTTATCCAGTACAAACTGGTTTTCCACCATGGAAATGGTACCTGAAATGACCGCCGTGTCAAATCCGAAAAGCACACCTCCCAGCGAAGCAACAAAACAGACAAGCGCCAGGTAGGATCCGCTTCCCTTATCTTCTATTGCCGCGGGTCTCTTCAACATAGCGAATCTCATTTCAGGATCTTTGCTTTTTTTGCATCGATTCAAGTATCTGCCATCCCTGTAGCA
>JANTFK010000128.1 GCA_024763595.1 Bacteroidales bacterium
CGTAAAAGGTATTTCAGCCAGTATAATTTATCCCGGTCAGGGACAGTGGAATGGGGTTGCTGGTGAATCTTACGCCGGCGTACCGGTCACTTCAGACATGGTATTTCCAATAGCCAGTAATACCAAAACGTTTACAGCAGTTATGTTTTTAAAACTAGTTGAAAACAATATCATAAACCTTGATGATTCTCTGTATGAGTGGATTCCTGTCTCTAACCCCAACATTGATTCAAATATCACAATTCGCCAACTGCTAACTCATACAAGTGGAATAGCAAATACTTTTGATGTTCCGGGATTCCGGGATTCAATATTTAATGACCCGGATCGTGTTTTTACACCACAGGAAGTACTTTCCTGGCTTCCCGCTCCCATATTTCCTGCCGGAACCGGTCAGCGTTATGCTAACCCCAATTATCATCTAACGGCGTTGATTATTGAAAGTGCCACAGGTAAAAGTATAGAACAATTAATCAGAGATACTATTCTGACCCCTCTTGATTTAAGCTTTACTTTTTTCCCTGTTGCTGAAACAATTCAAGGCATAAAACCGCATCCCTGGCAAAACGGAACGGACTTGAATGATAGTTCGAGAGTATCTTTGTTAAGTATTCAGTGGGCCGCCGGAGCCATGTATTCAACTGCCGGCGACATGGCTCGTTGGTACAATGAACTTTTGAATAATCATTTTCTGAATGCCGCCGAATATAAAGAGATGACCACATTTGTCGGCCCCCAAAAACGTGGCCTTGGGATACAACAGGTATCTATTGCAGGAGGAATTGGCTGGGGACATGGAGGCACTACCATTGGGTCAAATTCTATCATGATTTATGACACAACTTTACATGCAACTATTGCGGTGTTAGTGAACGACAATCCTGCAAAACAATTTATTATTGCTGAGCAATTGCTTCTAACTCTTTAAACCTGGGATGCGTTTTCAGAGGGGCAAAACGAATATCCCAATCAAACCAAACAACAGATAAATAGTTTGGAAATGCGAGAATGGATTCTATCTGGTAAAAAGCAAGATGAACTTCTGGTAAATCAGAGCCAAATTTCAACGCTTTTGCAGCAGCATTTTAATCAGTTGAATATCAGCCTTTAAAACAGGTAATTTTTATTTGTTTACCCTGCATTCTTTGAAACCGTCCATTGACAGCTCCGGATCCTGATTGGGATCATATACTTCGTTATTTGTATAGATTACATTGCCCCTGGCATCCACCCAGCGATGATCCCACTGGTTGGTACCTCTTTCAACCTTGTTGGTAAATGGATTAAAATAATCCTCCTGACCGGTCAGGGTGAGGTATGCATCGTGGTTGATTTTTGAATTGGTTTCTGCATGACTCTTTTCGATTTCTGCTCCGATCCGTGCAACATCCTGCATGGTTTTAATCAGGGTACTGCCTCGTTGCATCTGACCTTTTAATTCTGCATAAATCCAGTCTGGATTCAGTACCACTGATTGACCGATTTCATGAAACAAAGGTTCCCATTGATCGAAGGACTCCACAGGTGCTCTGACCACTACTGTGCTCCGGTTTTTCCACATGCCTCCCGCATATGGCCCCATATCCTGTATAATGCAGAATGAGCGTTCTTTGTATCTGACACCTTCTTCTGTATAGATAAAGTCTGAAACAGCTGCCGAATACCTGTTGCCCAGTTGTTTCATCATATCGGTATCATAGCAGAGTTTAACAATTTCAGGAAGCTCTTGTGAGTCGGCCGACGATGGTTGTATCTGCGGATGCAGGTAGGGGAAAAGATGATTGGTCAGAAAAGCGGAAGCATTCATTTTATGCAGAACGGGCATTCCGTTATAGGTGCTTCCTTCGGGGAACATGCCTGCAGCAGGAGCGCCTGTAAGATCTGCAAAATAGATATCCGGAAGCCAGTGAATTTTCACGGTCCCGGAGGGATCTTTTTTGAGGGAGAAATCAATTTTTGACTCTATGGCATTGGCCGCACCACCGGCAGCAATGGGATCCCATAAAATAACACCTCCTTCATGCAACCATCCTTTTGGTTTGAGTATGGAAAATGCTTTTTGAACCGGTTCGTTTATCTTTTCCAGGATGATTTTGTCCGGAAGCTGAGCCTGTAAGCATGTTGCAATAAACAGGAGCGTTGCAGTTAGTAAACCCTGTAATTTTTTCATGCATAAAAGTTACAAAAATTTCACATTACAGAACCGGAAAAAATCTCAATCTCTCAGACAGCTTCTATTCGATCAAATAATCATCAAAGT
This sequence comes from Bacteroidales bacterium, assembly GCA_024763595.1. Taxonomy (GTDB): domain Bacteria; phylum Bacteroidota; class Bacteroidia; order Bacteroidales. The sequence goes on from JANTFK010000128.1 coordinate 2,261, forward strand.
AACTCACTGCATCGGCCTTTGACCATAATCCGATTTTTCCTGCACCGGGAAAGGTGCTGTCCTCCACCCTGAAAAGCTCTTTGTCATCCAGATATACGGTAAAAAGATTCCCTTTTACAGTCAGCTTCAGGGTGTGCCAAATCTTTCCCAGATCCAGCACGTCCACTCCGTAAGTTCTTCCTTTGCCGACCAGGGGAAGGTCTGTACGTTTTCCCTGCTCAACCTTATACAATACTACGTTGTTCTCCAATGGGTTTGCCCGGACCACATAGTAGTTGTTTTTATCGGTGAACCTCCATATGAGTCCGCCACCCTGGTCATGATGCCCGGTCACTCCTTTGAGCCTGACCGAAAGGGTCATGTCCTTTTTGCTTATGGCGTCATTTACGATGATGTTAAAGTGTCCGTTGGGATTGTCGGAATAGAGTTGGGCCAGCACTTTGTTGCCATGATCATCCACCACTTTCCAGTCGGTACCGCCTTTCCCGGCGTAATACTGCGACCACCCATCGGGGAGCCGGCCGGACTCATAATTTTCAAAATCAAGCAGGGTCTTTGCTCCCTGTTTCACGGTCTCATCTGCTTTTGTGACAGGAACAGTCTCCTGAACCCCGGTTTGAGGAGGTTTTGAGCTGGAATTACCACAGGCAATGGTGAAAATCAATATTGCTATAACAGGTGTTAACATTTTCAGTGTTGTTTTCATATGTTTAAAATTTATAATTAAAGTATAAAAAATGACCTTACAAATGGATTGTCCGTGTTTTTTAATTCCTCTTTTGTTCCCGATGCTTCTATTGCCCCTTTATTCATCACCAGAATTTTATCCCCCATCTGCAGGGCTTCCCGGTGATCGTGTGTCACATAAAGCATTGTAAACCTGTATTTCTTGTGCAGGTACTTAATGTGTTCCAGGATGTTTTCCTTCACCTTTACATCGATGTTTGCCATCGGTTCATCCATTAGAAAAATCTCCGGCCGGTGTACCAGTGAACGGGCAATGGCTACCATCTGTTTCTGGCCCCCGGAAAGCTGGTGAGGGTAACTTTTGGCCTTGTCTGACATACCGAAAAGATCAAGCATTTGATTTACTCTGTGGGAACTTTTTTCGCCTTCCCGATCCTGTAGCCCGAAAGCAATATTCCTGTATACCGTAAAGTGTGGCCACAGTGCCAGCTCCTGAAAAACAAACCCTGTATTTCTCTTATGGGGAGGTAGCAGAAGTTCCTCATTTTCAGTAGCTATCATTTTATCGATTTTAATAATCCCTTTCGTGGGAAGTTCCAATCCGGCGATCAACCGGAGAATGGTTGTTTTTCCGCATCCGGAAGGTCCGATCAAACAGCTGATTTTTGCTTCTTCAAAGGAGCATGAAAACTTGTCCAGCACCTTTTTATCCCCATAATGATGGGTAATATTTTCCAGCGAAATTTTAGTCATACCTGAACCGGTTAAATATGATCTTTGCTGCAAGAAAGAAGATCAGGATAATAAAAAGCGTCACACCGAAACTGATGAGGGTCATGCTGCTGGTCAGTGCCAGCGGGGCATTGGCGCCTATGGTAAATATTTTCACAGGCATTAGTTCGGTGCCTGGCGGATATATCATGATGGTGGTTCCCAGTTCCCCCAGGCACAATACAAATGAAAGCACAAAAGCAGTAAAAAGCGAAGGGAGAAGCAGGGGTATACTGATACTGAAAAATCTTTTTACAGGGGGTATGCCAATGACCCTGGCCGCCTCTTCCAGCGAACCGGGAAGTTGTTTGATACCGTTCCCGATGATCCTTGCTGCGATAAAGCCAAACCTGGCCACATAAGCGATCAGTAAAATAGTGATGGAGGTATAAATAAAATTGGCTCCGGGATGGTTATAGAATTTTATAATGGCAACACCCAGCACAGTGGAAGGAATGATAAATGTAAGTAAAAACATGGTGTTCAGGTGCGGGAAACGGTATCTTTCCTTCATATACCCCACCCATAAACCAGTGAAAGAGATCAGCAATGCACCTGAAAATGCCAGTTTTGCTGACTGAAAGATGGTCGGCCCCAGGAGGTCCCAGGCCCGGGAAAAAAAGATCTCCCTGCCGGAAAGGGCCTGGTGGAAAAGCATCACAACAGGTAAGACCAGTACTATAGAGAGAAAGATCCATAACAGTATGTGCAGGAAGGTTCTGCCTTTGTTGACAGGATAATGTTTGGTTTTGCTACCCTTTACATGGACAGAAAAAAACGGGGCGTCGGAAAGATACCTGTTTTCAGACAAAAGAAGCGTAAGGCACAACAGGACCAGTAAAAAGGATTGACCGATGGCAAGCTGGTGGTTGTAAAATGCGGAAAATTGTGTAAATATCTCTGTGGTGAACGTATTTACGCCAAAGAATGCGGGTACGGAGAAATCGCTCAGGCTGATGATCAGGATCAGCAGGAACGAGATTGTCAGCGCCGGCCGGATTAGGGGAAGAACAATCTTTGCCAGCATGCCGGCAAAGGAAACCCTCATTAAACCGGCTTCTTCCAGTCCGGAATGAATTTGTGAAAGGGCCGTACCTGTGATCAGCATGGCCAGTGGAAAATAGACCAGCGTATGCACGATGATCATTCCGGCTTCAGGAGAAGAAACTGCACTGTTACCGGAGAGCCACTGGAAACCGTCCCTCCACGCCACAGCATAAATATAGGGAGGGACCAGCAGGGGAAGCAACAAGGCCAGTTTATAAAATCCCTTGCCAGTGAGTTTAAGCCTGTAGAACAGGAATCCGCATACGGTTCCCAGAAAGCTTGCCAGCAAGGCTACTGTACCGGAAAGCAGCAGGCTTTTACCGACAAGAAGAAGTGTACTCCTGTTTATGAAAGCCATCAGGGAGAGGTTGTCCGGACCGGTTAACCAGCGGACAAACAATGCCAGAAATGGCCCCAGTAACAACAGGGCCACCAGGCCGGCCGGAACATACCTTGCCATTTTCCGGGTTATTCCTCTACCCATTTTTTCAACCAGGGTTGTATTTTTTCCAGTTGCACAGCGGTTTTACGGTAATCAATTTTCATGGGGATGATATGGTCCAGAGATGGTACAGTTGCAGGGACTTCCGTTCCCTTGATGAGTGGCATCTGTGCACATGAAGCCGCCAGTTTGGCTTCGGTTTCCCGGCTCAGCAGGTAATCCATCAGTTTTTTGCCGTTTTCACTGTTGGGTGAATCTTTAATCAGGCTCAGTGCATTGGGCATGATCAGTGTTCCTATTCCACCCTGCTGCTGATCCAGGAAGAGGGTTCCCACATCATTACTCTCTTTCTTCGCTTCAAATGCATCATCAGTATCGGTAAGGCCAAAGGCCACTTCTCCGTTCATGACGCTTTTTTTTACATCCCCATTGCTGGCAGCAACGATTACCTGGTTATTTTTCAGTTCCTCCATCCACTGTTCAGCAGTTTCATAGCCTAATACTGAGAAGAGAGCGGCCACATGAAAAGTGGTGGTTCCAAACAGGGGGTTGGCAATGGCAAATTGTCCTTTGTACCGTGGGAGCGTAAAGTCCAGGATGGAATGTGGCAATGCGCCGGGCGGGATCATGGTTTTATTATAGATAAGCACCCGGGCTCTGGCTGAAAACCCTATCCAGTGGTTCTCTTTTTCTTTAAAATAGGCGGGGATCAGGGCGGTTTGTCCGGACCGGTAAGAAGCGGTAATGCCCCTGGATTGCAGTACCACGTTGCGCAAGGGGTCTCCGCTCCAGAACAGATCACACTGTAGATTCTCTTTTTCAGCAATCAGCCGGTTCATCACACCGGTGGATTTGGTCTCTTCAGTATCAAAAACAGCCCTGACGGAAATCCCTGTTTTTTCTTCAAAATCTCTCAGTACGGGTTCGGAAAAAACCTGATCTACAGTGCAGTAAACCACCACTTTGTCGGGACTGTTACGGCATCCTGTCAGGATCACCATTATAACCAAAAAGAAGTTATATATATATCTGCTTATCCATTTTAAATTTTTCAATTTATTATCAAATTAAATGACAAATCGCCAGATTAATTTTCCAAGCACGGTGGTACGTTCCAATTTAATACTATTATTTGTGTCATAGGCCTGATTGATCAAAAAATAAAAGAAACTGCCGATTTTGGGAATCCATTTAATCCTGTAGTTAACCAGTACCTCATCATCCTCATTGTTCCACTGGGCAAAGATACTGGTATTTAATTTCGGGTTAAAAGCATAATCGATCCTTCCTCCGGGCTAGTCGGTGAAAAACTTTTTTCCGGAAGCTGATTAAAGTTCCTTTCCCAGTCAGCCCTGATGTTTAAATGCCTGTTGACCTGTAATTACAAGCAAGGGGATTGAATCCATGTAAGCTGCTGTAACTCCGCTTACCAGATTTGTTGCACCGGGACCCACTGTTCCACAGCAAACCCCAAGGTTTCCGGACATGGCAGCGGAACACTCCTGATCACCGTTGGAAGTATTGAAAAGAGGATGGTATTTAACGGAAAAACTCATGAGGAAAGGGAATTCCTGTGTCTGACAGGATCATTTGATCACGACATCGTCGATGGTGCACCGGCGGCCAGGTTCATGAACCAGTTCCTGGAAACTGTGAAAAGCGGTATTTATCTGAGGGTTGGTGTTTAATTCAAGGTTGGATTACCAGGATATCAGATTTTCCGGAATACCGCGCACAATAAATTCCAGCTTTACCAGGCCATCTTCATCTGAATGCTGAAATGCACAGTCGAAATTGACAGTGAGGTTTCCTCTGGGTACGACCAGCTGAACTTTGTCAACCGGGACTTTGGCAATCTCATTCCAGTACTGGTCATAGATGATGGCTTTGTCCCGGCCGCTGTATTTGATGGTCTGACCATCTTTCAATGTGAGTGACAATGCAATGGTTCTGTGGTTGTTAATTTCAATGGTTATGTTGGAAATATCCGTTTTAACAGCTGTGATCATAAAGTCCAGGGGTTGCTCATGAGAAGGATTTTCGAAGTTAAAGGTAGAAAAGAGGGGTTCCCCGGGTTGACGTACTTTCTTTGTATGCCGGAATTTGTGGGAATATTTCTGTGTGAGCCGGTATTGATGCTGGCCGGTTCTCTCCAGGTGGAACTCCGTTGTAAGGTCCTGCATTCTCTTTTGAAGGCTTTCTGTAAAAACTTCATTTAAACGTGCAGTTTCCCAGGTATTTAAAATAGAGAAGATCTCTTCGGTTTTACCGTTTTGTGTAAGTGTGGAGAGATCCGTAACAAAAGCAAAACCTGCATTATATGCAGCTGAACGGGTCATGAGCCATTCGATATCCTCAATCGTTGTGGAGCCGGTCATTTTGAACCATCCCAGCATACCAGGCATCAGGTTCCTTTTGAAATAGTTCTGGTTTTTCAGCCTATATTCGGTTTGACTCTCTCTGAACCCTGCATACCATGGTTCTCCCCAGTTCATCCGTGAAAAGATGTGCCAGAAATAGTGCCCCGATCTGCTGGCTCCCAGCAGGTAATGGTTTTTAATATTATCATTCAGATGATCGAACCATTGTTGTGCAAAGAGCACTTCTGCATAATTACCCATTCCTGTGGAATGAGTTCCTTCCAATCCGTCAAAATCCAGCATGCGGACCCCGGTATAATTCATGAAATCGGCAATTTTTTCTGCGATCTCCCTGTTTAAAGAAACATCACCTAAAAATACCCTGTAGGCGTGATCCGTAAGCATGCCAATCTCTGAGCCGGCAGAATGTCCGGAAGCCCGGGTTCCAAAAGCACCCCGGGTACAATCTTTCAGGATCCAGGGTGCACTATCGGTGACAGTACCATACCTGATGATCTCATCCCCGATCACCACACTTTGCAAATGATTATTTTTAAA
>JANTFK010000129.1 GCA_024763595.1 Bacteroidales bacterium
ATTCCGGTTATATAGGCATTATCAACGGGATCTGCTTTTTCGATCCGGAACTCTATCTTCCCCGGGATATGCTGAAAAACCTGAAAACGATGTATCGATTCCGGATGCTGTTCAAACAATTCCGACAGAATATCGGTAAAGAAAACACCATGTACCCTGCTGCCATCATTCAGCAGAATTGTATCGGCGGTCCGCCCAAGCACCTCCCCCAGCACGGGCAATTTGATGATTGAGGCCTCATCATAAGCGGCAAACCTGCCCTCATCCCCATTTTCATACCGGATAAACGGCATGGCATAATTATCCAGGTTGGTTACGATGATCCTTCCTTTCTCCAGATCTGTAACCCTATCCTGTTCATCCAGTATTTCAAGGAAGGCATGCTCAGTAACGATGTACATGCCGTTTTCTTTACCGGCATCAAACGAAATAGAATTGCATTCACCACAACCGTACTGGTCATACAGCTTTGCATTGAACGCCTTCTCTATCATCCTTTTGTAAACCGGAAACAGTGTTTCAGTGGTGCTTGAGAGAGCCCGTGGAACAAACGATAACCTGATGTTGTTCCTAAGCATATAATCCGAAAGCTGAATGAAAGCCGACAGGTATCCGCGCAAAAACAGCGGTCTGAATTTTTCGATTTTCTCCAGCACCCCCGGCAAGGTTCTTTCATTCAACTGAAAGGAGTTAATAATATGGCGGTTATAATAAAAATCTTTTACGGATGCCCTGATCTTTTGCCAGTACGGCGTATGAAGTACCATGGGGGTTCCCCATATCTGGACATACGAGTCACCATACTCAAGCCCCATCCATCTGTACCAGCGGTAAAAGGCGGCCCAGGTACAGGTTTTATCCTGTACGTCCCACAAAAGCTTCAACGGAGGTCCTGTGGTACCCCCTGTGGTCCCTTTAAATACTTTCCTTCGGTCGATATCCTGTGCGATCAGCTTCTGATGCTGTTCCCTAGCTGTCACCTTGGTTAGCATCGGTATTTTCCGTATATCAGATGGTTCTTTTATATCCGACAGGGTAAGTTTCATCTCCTTGAATTGTTCCCTGTAAAAAGGTACATGTTCAATGGAATGGTGCAGTAGTTTTAAAAACTTCTCAAACTGATAGGATTTTTGCTTTTCCAGTGGCCAGTACTGGCTTTTATCCAGTTCTTCAAGGGTAGACAGGATGGAAGTACCATTGACAAGATCCTGTACAGGGTAACTAATACGCTTTGCTATGAAGGACCTGAGACTCATTTATATTTTCAATAATGCTTTTATTTTTGACAGATTCAGTCCAAGGATACGCCTGAGAAGAGACTTCTCAGCATTCTTCCGGATAAGCTGGTACCAAATGGGAGCTACTATCCGGTGGTTGCATGCATAGAGAAACCACAAAGGCGGAAGCCAGTGAAACAGTTTTTGTACCGCGTTCCGCCAGGAGAGTCTTCGTAATACCGATTGATCCTCTCCGATGGTAAGGGATTCATTTTTGATGGGTAACAACTCCATGGGACTGTTTCCATGCACGTCATATGTAGCAACTGCAATGACCGATTCACGGAAGCGGCTCCTGCTCATTTCCCTTATTTTGCCATTGTAGTGAATATCTGCAAAGCAAAAGTTGCCAAGGCTGTATAAAACAGTTTTACCCGCGATCTTTTGGACCGGTTGCAAAGTGTGGGTATGATGCCCGATGATAAGGCCGGCCCCCGCCTTTGTAAAAGCTTTTGCATCGGATACCTGGTACCGGTCGGGGTATCTGCCTCCTTCAAACCTGCCTCCCCAGTGCAGCAGGAGTATCACTTCAAAGCCTCTGGACCTCCATGATCCTACCTCTGCCACTATCTTTTCTTTTTGATAGAGATTCAGGTGGACCGGACAACCATCCGGTAAAGAGGGATTGGTATCCTGATGCACATAAGAGAGAAAACACAATTTGATTTCCCCGTCATTAATGATCAGCGGCTTTTTTGCTTCGTCCTCCGAGAGTCCGGCACCCAGGTATTCGATATGGTTGGATTGAAGAAATGAAACGGTTTTTACAAATCCATCCTTTAAGTTGTCAAACACATGGTTATGGGCAAGCGTAACGGCCGAAATATGCAGGTTTTTCAAATAATTTAAAGTTTCCCGGCCGGTCTTCAGGCGTGGCTGCTTCAATACATTTTCACCCTCATCTCCTTCCGACAGGCACTCCAGGTTCCCAATGACATGATCAAAACGGGAAAGTATGGTGCCCACTTCCCCAAAAGGATCGGCACCGCTGTCATACAGTTGCATGTATTTATCATTAAAACTGATATCTCCGATAAAAGCGATCTTCATGTTTCAACCAAACTTATTAACCAATGATACAGCTTTTTTCCCTGTACCTTATAATTAAACAGCTCATCAGCCAGTTTTTTCCCCTCCTTGGCCATTATTTCGTTTACCCTGTCATCCGACAGTGCCTCGGTAAGCTTTTTTACAAAATCTTCTACACTGCCAGGTTTGGCCAGCAGGGCATGGCGTTTGTGGGTCAGGTACCGGGGAATCTCCCCCACGCTGGTCACTACGGTGATTCGGCCCGTTGCCAGGTATTCCCCCAGCTTGGTAGGGAATCCACCCTCAGCCTGCTTACTCTCAGGACGAGCCAGTGCAAGAACCTTGCTTTCCAGCAACAACGATGGCATTTCTTCACGTCCCACGCTCCCCGTAAACTCAATCCGTCCCTCCAGGTTCAGCTCCTTGATACGCTTTTGAATCTCTTTGAAATCCGGAAAATCGGTGGAACCTATCAGGCGAAGTTTGATGGCAGGGAACGCCCGGGCAATGCGTGAAAAAGCATCGATTAAGATGGGTACCCCATCCTTATTCCCCTGCATGGATCCACAATAACTAACCAGATCCTTCATCACTTGTTGCTTCATACAGAACCGCTCCGGCTCCACCAGGATGGGCAACAGGAAGGGTTCGATACCCGCTTTCAGATAAGGTTTGAAATAAGCTGCAAGCGCCCTTGAAATAACAATAAATCCATCAAATTTACCACAGATGAATTTTAAATAGATCCCAAGTTTTACCTTCCCGGTCAGGCTGCCGGAGCAGGAGAGGAAAGGATATTCACTACGCTCCTGTACAAATTTAATATGAAGAATCCGAGTCAACAGATAGATCACATATGTCATCCGGTTACTATGTACCCCCATAAACAGGACATTCACTTTTCCTTTCCGGTTTTCCCTGATGAGATAATGAAGTGTCCTTACCTGGCCCCGGGAAAAAAGCAGGGCTCTCTTAAAAGTACCCGGAGGACGTACAGTCTTGCCTGCTGCATAAGTAAACCTGATCCCCTGAAATGCTCCCGTAACTTCAGTATTAACGGGCTTCCCAATTTCGGTAGCCTTTGAAACCACCACCTCCACATCTGCTCCTGCATACAGCAAGCCCCTGGCCATGGCTATGATCCGGTTGGTCTGTGCCATCCCATAAGGAAAAGGGTAGTTGGTAATAAATACTATTCTCATTTACTTCCGGGTTGCTTTTGAAAATGGACAAGCAGTGACGTCCCTGTATGGGAAAACAGCAGGTAGATCATCACAGGCAGATATCGAACCGCCAGAAGCAGTTTCATTCCATACCTGAAGAGATGCATGATTAATCTGTTGTTTGAACCCGGTACCTTCTCACTGATGATCAATCTGTTAAATCGTTCATATAAAAACTTGTTTACCTTTTCCGGGTAGTGCTGTGCCTCAATGGAAATGTCCATGATATTCCAGCCAAATTTTCTTCCAATATACGCAAAGGTCTTCTCTCTAAATCTTCCTACATGAATGGGAGGCACATCCAGGTGAACACCCCATTTATCATAAAAACTTCTTAAACGGCCGTTGGGTACGGCAATCATAAGATGCGCTCCCGGATTGCTTAACCGGTTCAATGAATGAAATATCTCTTGCAGGTTATCCATATGTTCCAGAACCTGGAACATACAAATTATATCAAAACCCGGTATCTTCTCCTGATGCAATGTCGTAATATCTCTGTTATAACAGTTAAATCCTTTCCTCCGGATCTCCTCAACTCCGGCAGCAGCATATTCTGTACTAAAAATATGCTGTTTACCGGGGAACAGAAGAGATGCCTTCTCAAGAAACGCTCCATTACCGGCACCCGGCTCCAACAGGGTTGAATCACCAGTAATATTCAGGTTAAGCAAAATATCAATGGCTTTATTATATTCCCACTTATCATCCGGGTAACTAAATTCCCGATCATAGAGAATAGAATAAATCGCCTCATTCCCCGCCTGAAAGGGCCAGGCAAAACCATACTGACAGTTCCGGCAAATGACAAACGCACCATTGCCATCCTCCCAAATTTTCGAGATCTCATTCGAAATCATAGCAGACCGGGCGGGATCATCCGGGATAAGCAGTTTTCCTGCCTGATCCGGCTGAAGGCTGAACAGTTGTTTCAGATCCCCGGACCCGCAAAGCGGACAACATCTTTCACTACTCATGCTATTTGGATTCAGCCCGTTTGTTATTGCGCTTCTGATATTGAATATAGTAAGTCAGCAATAATAAAAAGTAAACAACACCTGCGATGAGCCTTGTATAGGCAGCTCCTTCAACGCCAAAATATTTTGGAAGCAGGATAAAACCCACTGTATTAATAATTCCAAGAACAAAATTGGAATTCCGGATCTTTTTACCCAGTCCCTTTGCACTGATAAACCGGTTTAGGAAATCCCCGAAACCATGTAACAAGGAGCCTACAGCAATAAAATAGGACAGCCGGATCACCGGAATAAAATCCGTTGTATAGAGGAACACAACAATTTCATCGATAAATACCAGGAACCCTATCAGCGCAGTGACCCCGATCCCAACAGTAACGGCCATCACTTTTGCAGGTATTCTGGGATAGGAAACAAATGCCTTAAAAAAAGTAATTCCGAATGAAGAAGGCAACATGGTCAGCGGCATGGCTGCCGTAATAGCCAGATAATAGAAGCCCACATTCTCATTATTGATATAATAGCTAATTGTTATTCCCGCAAGATAACTACTGGCAACACCGGTTATGGCACCCAGGTATATTGGGAACCCGTAGCTCCGGTTCTCTTTTCTGATCGCAGGTAAATAACTGCTCCGCATTCCAAACTTTGGCCGGATAAACCAGATTAAGGCAATTATGATCATGGCAACTGCGCCCAGGTGGGAAATCAGGGCGGTGGTCAGGTTGAATTTTGAAAAGTACTGCAGCACCACTGCCAGTACGATATAAACCAGCTTGGGCCCTATCCGCAATAGGGAGAGGCTGTATATCCTGTTGCTCCCCTGCAGTATTTGTTCAAAACACAACTGAAAGGGAAATATAAATAACAAGGGTAGCGAATACCTGATCAGCGGTCCCAGGTTGTTACCAAAGAACCTGTGTTCCATGAAGGAGAAGATCAGGCTTATAAGGATTAACAGGATACTGCTGAAAGCAGCGATCTTCAGTATATCGCCGGTGAGTTCTCTTTTTTTGCGGGAATCATCTGTTCGGGCCAGCAACAATCCCCCGGTATAAAAAAAACCAAAAGTAAGGAACGTTACTGCCAGTGAAAACAGGTTGATCAAAAATTTAAAATCGCCATACTGTTCCTTGCCCAGGTACCGGGTATTGATGATACTGATGATAATACCAACAAATAAACCGAGTACCATGGAAGAAAAAAGAGTGACGCTCTTCCTCGCCTTATCTGTTGCTGTAATGTAACTATTGATCTTGAAAAGGCTCACATGTATTACTATTCGTCGAAATCAAAGATAACATGTATTACTGAAATAGCATTTATACATGTAAGTTCACCACCTCAGCGAAGATGCTGCATCAACGAAGATTCTGCATCATTCAGTCTTTACAATCTTGGTCAACCCCCTGACCTCTTCGGCCTCGAACCAGCGGAGCAGGTAGATTCCTCTTATCAGGTGCTGTACATCCACCTGGTAGATCTGGAAGCCCGGGGGTACTTCTGCATGCATGACCACCCTGCCGTTCATATCCAGGATCTCGTACCTTCCCTCCATTTCCATCACTCTGCCCAGGTTGACGTTGAGGGTTCTTTTAACCGGATTTGGATAGATATGCAGCGTTGACAACTTTCCGGGCAAAGCAGGGATTCCCACCGGTTCGGTATGGTAGTCAACTGCCGCCTGGAGTATGCGATCGGTCTTTCTGTCCAGAACAAAAACAGCTACTGCCAGATCTTCAATATCTTCTACATATGGCTGGTATGTCCAGGTTTGGACCAGGGTAGCACCTGACTTCTTACTCCAGTCCTGACTGATCAGTTTACCTGCAGGGGTTGGCAACATATCAAGTACAACATTCCGGAAAAGCGTATCGCCATTGCCCCCGGTATAAGCGGACACAGCAGTTTCAAACACACACGTATAGAGTTGAACCGGCCCATTGAAAGTCTCTGCATTACGGTTCACTGTAACTGTAGATTCCAGGCTGTTCTCAAGCCAGCTAACGGAAAGATCAAGATCAAATTCCGGGAGATACAGCGATGTTAACTTAACCTGTTCAAGCTCCTGTTCATCAACGGGCAGCTCGAAATCGAACCGGTATGAACCGGCACCACTGCCATTCAAAACAGCATACGGAATGTGTTGTACCCCAAGGAAGGATGACCTGGCCGATGCCGGGAAAGGATTGTTCCCATTCATGGGATCATAGCCCGGATAATTCATGTGGTACTGCAGATCAACCATATCTTTCTGATGTGCCAGACTGATAGCATCAACAATGCTGTCAGCTGTCAGAGCCGTCTCACTGTATGAGTTGGTGAAATACTCAAGCACCGTAAATTTTGATCTCTCGGCAATGACCAGGTTATCCATTGCAAACCCCCGGTTTCCTATTCCCTGGGTTCCATTACTGGCAATGGTTATTCTGAATGTCACCTGCAATTTTCCAGCCAGTTCATCCAGGTCATGCGCTGCCCATTTCCATTCCCGGTCGGGATTAAACACCGGTAGACCCCAACCTACCTCACTGCCTCCCGGTTTATTCACAATGCTATCCATGTTATACCATCCAATACCCGGACTTTTATTCCCGACTGTTACCCATTCCCTGTCATCGTTCCGGTATTGAAGCACAGCACCATTGAGCATGGGATTGAAGCTTTTCATAATATCCATCTGGATCATCGGACGTTTCAAGCCGGAGAAATCGTAACATGGACTTTCGATCCATGATCGCTCCATATAACCGGCTACCGAAGATGGGAAATCGGTATACCAGGCACGGTTTCCGGGTTCACTTTTCTGTTCGCCAAAGTCCGGTTCCCCCCACTTCCAGCTGGCAAACCCGTCCGCAGCATGGACACTCCAAGAACCATTGTGGTCATTAAAATCTTCCTGGTACGGCTCTGTACGCAGTTGAATGACTGGTTTTAAATTCAGTTGCTTTATCATGGTGTCGGAACACCCTGCTGTATTTGTAACATCCAGTTCGACTTCATAAACATCATGTTTTGAAAACAGGAAGGAGACGCTTTTACTGGTATCTACACCGGTCACATTTCCTAAAGAAAGTCCATCCAGGGTTCTGAATGCCCACTGAAGCTTTGTTTCAGATCCAGGTTCATACCGGGAAGTATTCAAAAATTCCGTTGCTGTTCCATCTGTATAACAGTCACTTTTCCATGTAAAGTCAGCCTCCGGTGTCTCGCTGAAGCGAATCTCCTGTTCATGGGTAGCCACACAACCATTAAATGAAGATGCCGACAAAACAATTTTCCGTTTTCCCGGATCCCTGTAAAAATGGACAGGATTAGGAAGATGGCTGGTATCCTCCGAATCACTCGCAATATCATCAAAATACCAGCTCCATGTTTCCACATCCAGCTTTTCAGCAGATGTATTATGGAATTCCACCGATTCCCCATTCCGTGAGATGCAGGATGAACTCACTGTAAAACTTAATTCAGGGGCATTTTTAACTTCTACAGTAGCCGTACCACTGCTGGTACAACCATATTTCCCCAATAGTGTACACGACAGTGTATTCTCTCCAATATTTGCCCTTGA
>JANTFK010000130.1 GCA_024763595.1 Bacteroidales bacterium
GTCCCGGCAGTAACGGTTCAAATATTTCAAGAGATGATATTTCCGGGTATCGTAAAGAGAGATTAACACATATAGGAAAATATTCACTTGAAGCGTTAAAGCATACCTATGAAGATGAGCTCTATAACGTAATCATTCCCATGTGGTATAAAAAAGGAATTGACACCAAATATGGCGGATTTCTTTGCGAAATAAATTATGAAGACGAAACATATGCAACAACCGATAAAAAAGTGTGGTATCAGAGTCGCGGGCTGTATACATTTTCTCATATCTACCGTTTGTTCGATCGTGATGAAAGACATTTGCAAGTAATGGAACAAACCCGGGATTTTCTTTTGAAAAACTGTGTCGATGAAGATTATAACTGGTTAGCCAAAGTATCGAGAGACGGGACGAAAGTACTTGAACCGGAGCACCTGGTTAGTGATATGCATGCCGTTCATGGATTTGGAGAATATTACCTGGCCACGGGTGATGAAAAAGCGCTGGAAGTAGCCATAAAAACGAGTATTCGTTTTATGGAAAAACTAACATCACCATCCGTTCAATATCTGTCATGGCTACAACCCGGCACATCTCCTTACGGCCTGTGGTTCCATTTTTTGAGTGCCTTGACTCCGTTATTACAGGTAATCGGGGAAAAAGTTAATACGTATGAAGATTATGAGGAATATTTCGACATTGAGCGTCTCGAAGGTATGGCGGAGTTATGTGTCAGAAGAATGAAGGCTCATGCAGACTATGACAGGAGAATGATTTTTGATTATATGGACCGTTATCTTCAGCCGTTCAAAAAAGAAAAATACAGATATGTCGCCAATGGACATGGTGTCGGTAGTGCATGGACATATATGGCAGAGGCATTGCGTATTGGCGATCGTAATCTGTTTAGAAAAGGTACTGACGTATTGAGATGGCATTTTACAAAAGGGTGGGACTTTATTCATGGCGGCGGCGTGGTAAACAGGGTAAGTCCCGAAAAACCGGACCAGTTTATTGTCGGTGATGGTTATAAACCCTCTTTTGCCACAGACGACGGGACGATCGGACTCATGTTAGCCATAGAGCACGACCATGACGGGTGGGCAATTGACTGGTTTGACAGGGTCAGAACCTGGGCATATAAAACATATTTCGATCAAAAGAAAAAAGTATGGATACACAGGGCTGATAAGGAGGGCAATCCTGTTTATTCATATGCAAGACGAGGAAATTTCCATCATCCCCGCTCAGTGATGTTAATTATCGAGAGCCTGCAACGCCAGATTGAAAGAGGAGGTAGTATTTCTAATTTCTTTGATACATGGTAAACATACAAAAACTAAGATTTTTTGATTGTAACTGTTCGGTTGGAAGGGTGGCATATCCCCATCTGTCTGATATTCCCGATGTGGAGGGATTGTTAAAAGAGATGGGGAGAGCCGGAATAGAAGAGGCAATGGTATATCATACTGTTGCAAGGTACGGGCATCCTCCCGCCGGAAATGCTTTATTAACGGAAGCCATAAAAAACAATCCCCGGCTCCATCCGGTCTGGGTTTTACTTCCCCATCACACGGGCGAAATGCCACATCCCGGCAGGCTCTTACCGGAAATGGAAAAGCATCATGTGGGGGCCGCCCGTCTCTACCCCGGGGCAAACTACCACAACTTTTCCCTCTCGGAATGGTGTTCCGGTGAGTTGCTTGGTGCCCTGGAAGAAGCACATATCCCACTGATCGTTGATATGGACACAGTAAGCTGGGAAGATGTTTATAAAATCCTGGACAACCACAAACAGTTACCTGTTATAACTGCTACCTGCACCTACCGGAACAACCGTTATATTTATCCCTTGCTGGAGAAATACGACAACCTCTTTGTAGAGCTGTCACGCTTTATGGGTGCCGGAACCATCGAAGATATGGTGGAACGTTTCGGTTCACACCACCTGCTTTTCGGTACCAATATGCCACAATATACGGGTACAGCGGCAGTATCGCTGCTTACCTATTCAGCTATTGACCGGACAGCCAAACAGGCTATTGCAGGTGAGAATCTTGGCAATCTTTTAAAGGAGGCGTGGAAATGACAACATATTTTGATCTGATACATGGTGGTATTCCCTTATCCGGTGTTGAAATTATTGATCTGCATGCACACCTGGGCCCTGCCCGGTTCATGCACATTCCGGCCAACGATCCGGCCGGCATGATTGAAGCGATGGATCTGTGCGGGATAGATAAAACAGTGGTTTCCACAACCGTGGGGATTGATGCTGATATTGTCCTTGGCAATAACAGCATGCTGGAAGCAGTTCGGTCCTACAGGGGAAGGCTTTACGGGGCATGCATGGTGAATGGTCATTATCCTGAACTTTCTCTGGATGAGTTGCATCGATGTTTTTCTGAAGAGAAAGATGTGAAAATGGTTAAGGTTCATCCGTTTTCAACTTTCTGCAACATAAAAGACAGTCGGATGAAGGGTATTTTCAGATTTGCTTCTGACCGCAGGCTTGTGGTGCTTGTTCATACCTGGCTTGACAATGACCTGTACGGGAACCAGGATATTTTTGCGGAGATTGCCAGGGATTATCCCGATATACAATGGATCATGGGCCATTCCGGAGGGCCGTACGGGAGTCAACATGCAGTGGAACTGGCTCAAAAGAGTGATAATATTCTCCTGGATACCACTCTTTCCATGACCCCGGCGGGGCAGATAGAGTTTTTTGTTTCGGAGATTGGTTCGGAGCGGGTTATTTTCGGGACCGATAACCCCTTTCTGAACCCGCGGCCACAGATAGGCCGGATCGGGCTGGCTGACATTTCCCAACGGGACCGGGTGAATATTTTCAGCGGCAATGCGCACAGATTAATTGACTTTTCTGGATCAGCATAAACATATTATATTCAGACATATGGAAGAGCTACAAGGAATCCGTTTACCCGATTATCTGGTAATCATCGCCTATTTCATTTTAATTGTATTCATAGGCTATTATTTCAAACGCTATATTAAAAAGGCCAAAGACTATTTTGCTGCCGGTAATGTGATGCCCTGGTGGCTTGCCGGGACCTCTTTTTTTATGGCATCGTTCAGCACCCTGTTGTTTGTGATCTATAGTGAGATCTCTTATAAATATGGCATTGTCGGGATTGTCATCTCCTGGATCGGTCCTATTTGTATTCTGCTGGGTGGATATTTTACGGCACATCTCTGGCGCCGTGCCCGGGTGATCACACCGCTTGGTTTTATGGAAAGAAGGTACAGCAGTACCGTTCACCAGCTTTTTGTATGGACCGGTTTCCCGCTGAGAATGTTCGATAATGCTTTGAAAATATTTTCTACCGCCATTGTGATGGCAGTGGCTCTGCGGGGCTCAGGAATCACGGTGATTCATTTCATGATCATTGTCGGTATCATTATGATCGCTTATTCATTCCTGGGGGGACAGATGACCGTGATTGTGACCGATTTTGTGCAGGCGGTCATCCTGGCCATTGCCGTGATCTTTCTTTTTATACTGACCATGCATACGGTCATTACCGATTACGGGAGTTTCGGCACCTTTCTTTCCAGTCTGCCGGAAGATTTCCTGAACCCGGTCAGGGAGCCCTACGGGTGGTCATACCTTATTTTTACGGTCTTTATCATTACAGTGCTAACCTATAATGCCAGCTGGTCGCTGGTACAGAAATACAATACCGTCCGCAGTGAGAAAGATGCAAGAAAAATGGTCTACCTGATCGCCACGCTGATGTTTCTTGCACCTCCCATTTTCTTCTTTCCCGGCATTGCCGCCCGAATCATCCTGCCTGACCTTGCAGATGCTAAAGAAGTTTACGCAGCAATAAGTCTTAAGATCCTTCCGGTGGGTATGATGGGTTTTGTACTGGTAGCACTGCTCAGTGCTACCATGTCGACCCTCGGTTCGGAATTTAACACACTTTCGGGGATCCTGACCCGTGATTTCTACATGAAGAAGGTCAAGCCCGGTATTACGGAGAAAAACGAGGTGGTTGTAGGGCGTGTGACAACGGTGCTTATCGGCATTGTAACCATATTGCTGGCAATTCTGCTGAGTTTTTTCAGGGGCCTGACCCTGATGGATATTATGTTCCGTATTTTTTCTGCCTTCGGACCGCCGATCATGATCCCGTTAATCGTTGGATTGCTGTTCAGACAGTTCAATGCACGCGGAGTTATCTGGGGGGTTATCTCCGGGGCAACAGTCGGCATCGTACTGATCGTTGCCAATTTTATTCTGGTGGGTAAATATTCCGAACAGATGGCGGTTGATCCCAACCTGGAATTCTGGTTAAGGAGCGGATGGAATTCCGCTGCAACAGTGCTTAATGTACTGGCTACCATTGGAGGCATGTGGTTGGGTACCATAACCAGGCCGACTCCCCGGGAAGAGGCGGATAAAGTCAGTGCCTTTTTCAATGATCTGAAAAAACCGTTTCAACTGGAAGCTGCAGCAAAGGAAAGTACCCTATCCCCCTTTAAGATCATTGGTTTTACACTGGCCCTGTTTGGGGTGATATTCGCTTTGATCTCACTCCTGGTCTTGTTTGTTTATCACAATCCCCGGGCATTCAGGGTGGATCTGATCCTGGGCCTGACCCTGTTGATGCTGGGGGGCATTATGTGGCTGGGGTCACAAAAGAGAAACGGATAATTGTCATAACGGTTTTAAATGCTATTCCTATGAAGCGTATCATAAAGCATACAATATATTCAGCAATGGTTCTGGCAGGATTTCACGCTCCTGATATCATGGCACAGGTAACGCCTGAAAAGCCGGTTGACATTGGCTCCCGGCTGGAACTGTTTATCGACGGTTATCTGATAGAAAATTTAACCGGCAAGGCAAGCCTTCGCCTGCATCATCCGGTACCGCAGGAAATAGTTATCAGCCATGATGCTCCCTGGGAGGGGAACGGCAGTGGTTATCACAGTATCTTCCGGGATGGGGACCTTTACAAAATGTACTACAAAGCATGGCAAATCGAAGTTGCCAGCAAAGCTCCCACTCATTCTATCTATTGTTGTTATGCTGAAAGTGACGATGGAATCCACTGGCGCAAACCGGACCTCGGTTTATATGAATTTCAGGGGTCGAAAGCCAATAACATCGTATTCATCCGGGGATGGATGGATGGGGCCAATGCCGACGGAGGACATCCTGCAGTGTTTAAGGATGATAACCCCCATGCAGAACCGGATGCTTTATATAAGGCGATCTTACGTTCACAGGGGGAAAGGGGGCTTATCGCATTTAAGTCGCCCGATGGCATTCACTGGAAAGCCATGCGTACGGATCCGGTGATTACCGATGGAGCCTTTGATTCACAGAACCTGGCTTTCTGGGATGGTGTCAATGGAGTGTATCGTGCATACTGGCGCTATTTTGATGAAGAGACCGACTCGGCGCGCAACCGGGGTGTCCGTGCCATACGTACGGCCACCTCAAAAGATTTTATCCATTGGAGCGATCCGTCTGACCTGCAATACGTGGATTCCCCGAGGGAACATCTCTACACCAACCAGATAAAACCCTATTACCGTGCGCCCCACCTTTTTATAGGGTTCCCCACACGTTATATTGACCGGGGTTGGTCCGAATCCATGAAAGCACTTCCGGAAAGAGCGCATCGTATCTGGCGTTCCGGGATAAGTGAACGGTATGGTACCGCATTAACAGAAGGATTGCTCATGGCGAGCCGGGATGGGGTGTTATTCAATAGATGGAACGAAGCTTTTTTGCGGCCGGGCATAGAACGGAAAGGAACATGGAATTACGGGCAGCAGTATATTGGCTGGTCCGTGGTCGAAACCAGCTCTGCCCTTGAAGGTGCCCCAAACGAACTATCCCTGTATGCTGTTGAGAATTACTGGACTGGTACCAGTTGTGACCTGCGGCGGTATACACTTCGCATCGATGGTTTTGTTTCGGTCACTGCCCCGATGAGCGGAGGCGAACTGGTCACAAAGCCCCTGATCTTCAAAGGGAAAGAACTTGTTCTCAATTTTTCTTCTTCGGCAGCAGGAGAGATCAGGGTTCAAATGGAGGATATTCATGGCAGACCGTTCCCCGGTTATGCATTCAGTGATTGTCCCCCTGTTTTCGGTGATACCCTTGAACGTATTGTAAAATGGGAAAATGGCAGTGATCTCTCATCGCTGGAAGGTAGAACCATAAGGTTACGCTTTCTGTTAAAGGATGCAGACCTCTATTCATTTCAGTTTAAGCAGGCCAAAAGTAAATAGTTATTGATTACAAACATAAGATATCAGGAGAGAATTCATGAAGAAAGAACTCAAGAAGCGCACCATTCCCGGTCCCGGATCGGCTGAATTAATAAAAATATCAGGACAGCATGAACCTCCGTGCATGGCGGATCAGTTGCCGGTAGTCTGGGATCATGGGGAAGGGGTTTGGGTAACCGATGTAGATGGCAATCAATATATCGATTTCACTTCGGGTGTGCTGGTAACCAACCTGGGTCATTCCCACCCGCATCACGTGGAAGCCATTCAGAAACAGGCTGAAAGGCTCATGAACTGCTATTCATTTCCGACCCCGGAAAGAGTAAAATTGTCACAGCGCATCATCAGCCTGTTTCCTTCCAATCTGGATAAGATATTTCTTTTAACAACCGGGGCAGAAGCCACCGAAGCTGCCCTTCGCATTGCAAGACGCTACACCGGGAAGCATGAGATCCTCTCCTTTTACGGGGGATTTCATGGCCGGACCTATGGCCCCATGGGAGTGGCCGGGAGCAAGGGTACACGTTATCAGTTTGGCCCGCCGGTTCCGGGCGGGATCATGGCACCCTATGCCAACTGTTACCGCTGTATATATGACAAAGAGTATCCCGGGTGTGATTTTTACTGCATTAAGCAGCTGGACCGGATTATCGATTCTTCATCTTCAGGGGATATGGGAGCCGTTATTACCGAACCTTACCAGGGAGGGGCCGGATTTATTTTCCCTCCGGAAGGATGGCTGAAGGAACTTGAGCAATGGGCGAAGAAAAGAGGACTGCTTTTTATAGTTGATGAGGTGCAATCTTCCTTTGGCAGAACAGGCAGGATGTTTATGATTGAATGGGAAGGTGTGGAGCCCAATATGCTTTGCCTGGGCAAGGGCTTTGGCAGTGGTATGCCTGCTTCGGCCCTGGTGGGTGAGTCAAAAATTTTCGAATGCATGAACCGGGGTGAGATGTCCAGTACAACCGGTGGCAATCCACTGGCCAGTGCAGCTTCATGGGCGGTACTCGATGTCCTGGAAAATGAAAAATTACCACAGAATGCATTGAAAGTCGGGGATTATCTGTTCAAGCGGTTGAAAGAGCTACAGGAAAAGCATCCTCTTTTGGGTGATGTACGGGGCAAAGGTTTGGTGATAGGCTTGGAAATCGTTGCAAACCGTGAATTGAAAACTCCTTCACCTGAACTCACAGGGAAACTTATTTTCAGATGCGGAGAGTATGGGATGTTACTGGGCAGGGTAGGCCTGCACGGAAATGTCATTCGTATTGCGCCTCCACTGGTAATCACGGAGGAGGAGGCAGAAATGGGTGTTTCTATCATGGATAAAGCGTTAACGGAGATTGAAAATGGGGTTCAATAATGAAACTGCATTCGCATTGCTGTTCGTTGTATCTGTTTTTTCTGTTACAGGTTGCAGAAGTAGTCATGAAAATAAATATAAAACAGACCAGGTCACAGAGAGAGATAAGATAGTTGAAACATTTAAAGAGCTAAAAGCATTCACAGGTAAAAAAGCGGCAAAGCATATTGAAGGGAAATCCCGGCAAGAGGCATATTTGCTTAATTATAAACAACTGAAAATCAATTATGGCAATAACGTTGAATATCAACTTCCGCGCTAACAAGTAATTCTCTGTCCTCAAACAGTAGATTTTTTGTATTCCAAATTTACACCTATTACAACCAGATATCAAAGAGGAACAAGACCTGAACTTGAGAATCTCGCAAGTGATATAACGGCACATTACACAACTGAACACGAAAAAGTACTTGCCATAATGCGCTTTTG
>JANTFK010000131.1 GCA_024763595.1 Bacteroidales bacterium
TGCCAAAGGCATGGTGGAGCGGATAGGTTTTACCGATGCAGTCATTGCGCATAAAGCCACCGGAAAAGGGAAATACAAGGAGATCCTTCCCATCATGGACCATACCACAGGAATCAATCTGATCATGGCTGCCCTGGTAAATGAGGAACACGGGGTTATCAAGAAGATTGAGGAGATCGCAGCCGTTGGACACCGTGTGGTACAAGGGGGCGAGAAGTATAAAGAGAGTGTTCTGATCAATAAAGAGGTGATCCGTGATATTGAGTCCAATGTGGACCTGGCGCCTTTGCACAACCCGGCCAACCTGAAAGGGATCATTTCAGTGGATACGCTGATACGGGGGATTCCGCAGGTGGCGGTATTTGACACCTCCTTTCATCAGACCATGCCACCCCATGCTTACATGTATGCCATTCCCCGGGAATATTACGAAAAGTACGGCGTTCGTAAATACGGTTACCACGGGACCAGCCATAAATATGTGCACAGGAGGACCAGCCAGATCCTGGGCCAGGATACAAGGGAAATGAAGGTGGTTTCCTGTCACCTGGGGAACGGCGCTTCCGTTACAGCCATTGAACATGGCCGTTCCATAGATACCTCCATGGGTTTTACACCGGTCGACGGTCTGATCATGGGAACACGTACCGGGGATATTGACCCCGGGGTATTGCTCTTTCTTGCCGACAAGGAACACCTGAGCCTTAAAGGCGTCAGCAACATGATCAATAAACGCAGCGGGATCATGGGTATCTCGGAGATCTCATCCGATATGCGTGACCTTGAACTGGCCTACTACGAAGGGAACGAGCGTGCAAACCTTGCCCTTACCATGTATGCCTACCGCGTTAAAAAATTCATCGGTGCCTATGCCGCTATCATGAACGGCCTTGATTGCGTTATCTTTACCGGGGGGATCGGCGAAAATGATTTCAATATCAGGAGAATGATCTGCCAGCATATGGAGTATGTGGGACTTGATTTTGATGAAACGGGGAATCACGGGGTGAAGGGAGAGGATAAAATCATCTCCAAGCCAGATTCAAGGATCAAGGTTGTGGTGGTAAGAACCAATGAGGAACTGGTTATTGCCATGGATACCTATAAAATCCTTGAAAAGTGCTGCTAATCGCCAGGATGTGTTTATCTCAGAATGTGTTTAATATCATAGCAGAATACCCGGTCCGGACCGGGTATTTCTTTTTCTTTGTGGGAAGAAACAGGGAACAACAGACTTACTGAATCATATGCTTACCAAATTATCCCAATTACAGGATCTGCTGGACAGGGACCACAAACCGGGAAAACTGGTGCTGGCCGCTTCAGAAGATGCACATTCGCTGAATGCAGTGGTAAATGCGGCAAAACAGAAGATTATCAGGCCGATACTGGTGGGTGACAGGGAGAAGACCTTCGGGATGGCCGAGATCCTGAACCTGGACATCAGCAAGTATGAATTTATAGAATGCAGCAATCCCCTCGATTCCATTACCACTTCGGTAAAAATGGTACACGACGGAGGGGCCGATGTGCTGATGAAAGGAAAAGTGGGTACATCTGACATGCTCAAGTGTGTGCTGAACAAAGATTATGGACTCAGAACCGGGAACCTGCTATCCCACTTTGCTTATTTTGAGGTGGAAACCTACCACAAACTCATTGCCGTTACCGATGTGGCCATGAACATTGCTCCCAACCTGACGGAAAAGATAGGAATCCTGAATAATGCCGTAAAGACCCTCAATAACCTGGGCATCGAAAAACCAAAGGTCGCCGTACTGGGTGCGGTGGAAAAGGTGAATACCGATATGAACGCTACCCTGGATGCAGCGCTGCTCTCCAAAATGAACCAGCGTGACCAGATCCTGAACTGTATTGTAGATGGCCCGCTGGCTTTTGACAATGCCATCTCCTTTGAAAGTGCCAGGCACAAAGAGATCAAGAGTGAAGTGGCCGGGGATACGGATCTGCTGCTCATGCCCGACATTGAGGTGGGGAACGTACTGTACAAAACCCTGGTATTTTTTGCCAGGGCAAAAGTGGCTTCCATGATCGTCGGCGCCTCAGCTCCCATTGTGCTCACTTCCAGGTCCGACTCTGAGCAGGCAAAATTCGATTCCATACTACTGGCGGCAGTGGCGGCCAAAGATGAACCAAAACGCAGAAAACCGGTCTGAAAAGCCGCTTAAAATGGATGCTACATACATACTTGCCATCAATCCCGGTGCTACGTCAACAAAAATTGCCGTTTACCGGCACAACCAGTTTGTGTTCCTGAAAACAATCCGGCACCGGCCCGAAGAGATCCAGGATTTTAAAAAGACAACCGATCAGCTGGAATTCAGGATGGGTCTTGTATTGTCCGAGGTAAAAGAGAACCATATCCCGTTCGAAAGTATCGGAATGATCATTGCACGGGGCGGATTGATCCGCCCCATTGAGTCCGGCATATACGAGGTAAACGAAATCATGATAGCAGACCTGGAAAATGGAATCATGGGTGATCATGCCAGTAACCTGGGAGGACTGATAGCCAACCGGTTACTCGGAACCTTCCCCAATGCCCGGGCCTATATTGCCGATCCTGTGGTGGTGGACGAACTGCAGGATGTAGCACGGATCAGTGGTCATCCAAAGTTTCAGCGGATATCCATCTTCCATGCACTGAACCAGAAGTCCACCGCACGTACCTATGCCCATTCCAGGGGGATGGAGTATGAAGATCTGAATCTGATTGTTGCCCATCTGGGAAGCGGTATCTCTGTGGGTGCCCACAGGAAAGGACGGGTGATCGATGTAAATAATGCCCTGGATGGAGAGGGCCCTTTCGGCCCGGAAAGATCCGGAACACTGCCGGCAGGATCCCTTGTTCAGTACTGTTTTGATGAAGGCAGTACCCTGCAGGAGGTAAAGGATATGTTAAATGGTAAGGGAGGACTGTGCGCCTACACCGGGAACAAAGATGCGCAGTTACTGGAAAGAAAAGCCAGGGAGGGAGATCCCAGGTCGAAACTCATTCAGGATGCCATGGCCTATCAGATCAGTAAAGAGATCGGTGCCATGGCCACTGTGCTTGGCGGCGAGGTGCATGCCATCATCATCACCGGCGGGATGGCACACAATCCCGATATTACAGGTCATATCAAAGAGCATGTGGGTTTCATTGCCCCCGTATTCATTTATCCCGGAGAAGATGAGATGAAGTCACTGGCCCACAACGGGGCCATGCTCCTGAACGGAAGAATCGAGGCCAGGGAATATACCGGGGAGAGCCAGGTGAAGGGACTGGACCTTGACAACCTCTGACCGGTCAGGGAGTCGAGACCGATACCGGTAAAATCTTGCCGTTAAAGAATTTCCCTCCATGAAGTATAAACCAATGCATGAACTCCGCCATTTGATGCGGTCCCAATGGTGCCTTGAATCCGGGGAATGACTCGGCCAGCATCTCTGTCTGGACGGACCCGATGGCCAGGGCATTCACTTTGACCCCCTCCTCTGCAAACTCCACGGCAAGACACTCACTCAGGTTTCCCAGGGCAGCCTTGGAAGCGCTGTAATAGGAGAGCCCGCTATACTTCCCGCTTCCCTGGAATCCCGCCATGCTGGTTACACTGACCACATGTTTCAGCTCCGAATCTGCCATGAATGGTAGACAAATACGAATCAACTGGGCGGGTACGAAGAAATTGACCTCAAACAGGCGCCTGGCATCCTGCAGAGCGATTTGCTGAAATGGTTTACGTATGAGTTGTGCAGCATTGTTAAAGAGCGCATCGATGGTGCCGGTATGTGCCCTTATGCGTGAGATAAACGCATCTTCCAAATCCGTCAGATCGGAAAGATCAAATGGGATCGGATGGGCCAACTCACTTCCCGCCTGTTGGTTACATGTCTTTGCAAGCTGCTCAAGTGCCTTTTTATTCCTGGATACCATCAATACCCTGTGTCCCGATCCCGTGAGGGATTGTGCCAGTTCAGCACCGATCCCCCTGCTAGCTCCTGTCAGTAAAATATTCATAAGAAAAATATATTTTCATCAGTTTTCATTTTGAAAGTGAAAATATACACAAATACGATGGATCATCTGTATAATTTTTGCATATTATTGCATCACAAAGCTTTGTAGTGAATATGAAAAAATATCTGCTTATCCTGGTACTGACTGCATTTGCAATCCAGCTCTCCGGCCAGGATGATATGCCCGGCCGGAAGGGAAAGTTCTTCCTCGTGCCCGAGCTGTGGTTATCTTTCGGGACCACGACCCATATTGAGGTAGCTCCCCTGATCGGGTATCATGTGAATGACCGTCTTTCCGTGGGCATGGGCCCTCATTACATCTACCAGTCGGTAAAGGCTACCGCTTATTATCCGAATGCGTACAAGACACACGTTTACGGGTTCAAGGGATTTGCCCGGTTCTACCTGGTCACCCATGCAGAGGATTTCCTTCCTGTTAAACTCTTCAGCGATATCTTTGCACATGCCGAATATGAGGGTATGAGCCTGGAAAAAGCATACTATTTGCCACCCTACTACCCGGAAGACGGACGTTTCATATACAATGCATTACTGGTGGGCGGAGGCTTCTCCCAGCGGGTTGGTATATATAATTCGATCTCGTTTATGATCCTGTGGAACCTGAATGATTCTGTCAGTTCACCCCTCGCAAACCCGGTCTTCAGGGTAGGATTTAACATGTTTCTATGATGGTACATTTAACTTTTTTAAGCGCTCCGGCACTTTTCTCATCCAACGGACTGGTTATGACCGGGGCTCTGATCGTGATCATCTCTTACTTTTTTAACCTGATCGCCACCAGGTACAGTGTACCCAGCGTGCTGCTCCTGATTCTACTGGGAATGGTGTTGCATGGCGCGGTATCGGCCACCGGGGCAAAGACACCTGATCTCATTCCCATTCTGGAGATACTGGGGATCATTGGATTGATATTCATTGTACTGGAAGCCTCACTTGACCTGGAACTGACCGGGGAGAAGCGGAAACTGATCTCCCGGGCTTTCTTTGCAGCATTGCTGAACCTGCTCCTCTCAACCCTGCTTATTGCACTGGTAATGACCCTCTACATTGATGTGGACCTGACAACAGGGCTATTATACGCCGTACCCCTTTCCATCATGAGTTCAGCCATCATTATTCCCAGTGTTTCAACACTCGGAACGGAAAAAAAAGAGTTTATGGTCTATGAAAGCACCTTCTCTGATATTCTGGGGATCATGCTTTTCTACTTCCTGATCAGCAGCCTGGAGGCAGATAGTTTTAAGCAGATGAGCCTTGCCGCCCTGTTGAACCTGACACTTACTGTGGCCGTTTCAGTGGCCACCAGCTATTTTCTGATCTTTTTGTTCCAGAAGATCAGAACTGAACTGAAACTCTTCCTGTTGATTGCAGTGCTGATTTTGCTCTATTCCCTCAGTAAGATGCTGCATCTCTCCAGCCTGCTGATCATCCTGGTGTTCGGACTGATCCTTTCTAACAGGCATCTCTTTTTTCCGGGCAGGATGCGAAAATACCTGAAAGAGGATCAAATGTCCGTCATTTTTAAAAACTTCAAAATGATTACCCTGGAATCCTCATTTGTGGTCCGTACCTTTTTCTTCGTCATCTTCGGTTTCACCATCCTGCTTGCCAGTCTTCTGGACCTGAAGGTCTGGATCGTAAGCATTCTGATCCTGGGCATATTATACGGCATCAGGTACGCCTACTTCCGGCTTATCATCCGAAAGGATATCTTTCCCGATGTATGGATGTCCCCGCGTGGTCTGATCACGATCCTGCTCTTCTATTCCATTCCTGAAGATCTGGTTGTGGAAAGGTTCAATACAGGCATACTGCTGCTTGTCATCCTGGCCTCCAGTATTGCTATGGCCGTTGCATTGATCAAATACAGAAACCTGTCAAAACTACTTCCCGGTGAACCTGAAGAGCTGACCCCTGGTACGGCTGAACTCCCGGATCTTCCGGAAACGGACCGGTCCAATACTTAAATTCATGTTAAATAGCTCTATATGGCCATTTCCCTGTGCATTTAAAGGGAAATAATTCCTTACTTTGCATTTTTAAAAAATGAAACGGATAAAATGATGATTGCTGAAAAAAACAATGTGGTGTCGATTATATATGAACTGAGAAACGGCTCCGGCGAAGGCGAAATTGTGGAAGCGTTGAATAACGGTAACCCGCTTACCTTTCTTTTCGGGACCGGGGGGTTGCTTCCCAAATTTGAAGAGAACCTGACCGGCCTGACCACCGGGGATCATTTTGAGTTTCTGCTTCAATCGGTAGATGCTTACGGACCGGTAATTGAGAGTGCCGTTGTGGATGTGCCCAAATCGGTGTTTGTAATTGATGGGGAAATCGACGAAAACCTTCTTCAGATCGGTACAACCGTGCCCATGATGGATGCAGAGGGCCGCCGCCTGAATGGCAAAGTAATAGCTGTTGAAGGGGATGCGGTTAAGATGGATTTCAATCATCCCATGGCAGGAAACGATCTGCATTTCAAGGGCCAGGTGACCGATGTACGCAGGGCCACCGAAGAGGAGATGACCCACGGACATGTGCATACCGATGATGGTTGCGGCTGCGGTTCAAACGACGGATCATGCCACGATGGATCATGTGAGGATCAGGGCGCCTGCAGCACAGAAGACAACCTCGGTTGCAGTTGTTAAGCTCCAGGCACGTTTCAAGTTTTTCTCAGGTTTTTCTCAGGTTTTTCTCAGGTCCGGCTGAGGCCGTTTAATCCCGTTTCAGATCGATGGAAAACCGGTCGGTATCTTTCCAGGCCGGAAATCTCTCCCGGTAGTTCCTGAGTTTCTCCAGATCCAGTTTACAGGAGAGTAAGCCGGGACGGTTATCCAGCTGCTTCATCACAATGCCTGTAGGATCAACCGCTGTGGTACCACCCAGGTGCCCTACCTGCAGGCCATCATCCCCTACCCGGTTAACAGCCAGCACATAGGATTGATTTTCAATGGCCCTTGCCCGGGTCAGGGTTTCCCAGACCGGGTGGCGGAGTGCCGGCCAGTTGGCCACATACAGAATGACATCATAATCTCCCCGGTTCCTGGTGAACACCGGAAACCGCAGATCGTAACAAATCTGCGGGAGAAAACGGAACCCATTCAGCGAAAAGATCACCCGCTCTTGTCCCTGGATAAAATTTTCATTCTCCCTGCCCTGCCGAAACAGGTGCCGTTTATCATAATGGCCTTCAATACCCCGGGGTGAAACCCAGAACATGCGGTTATAAATCTGTCCCTTATCCCGGCATATGATACTCCCGGATACAAAGGCATCTTTCTCCACGGATATACGCTGCATCCACTGAACAGCCTTTCCGTCCGTCCCTTCTGCAAAACGCTCCGATTGCATGGTAAACCCGGTGGAAAAGGTCTCGGGCAACAGAATCAGTCCGGTTTCCGGGGAAATACCCCCAAGCATGCCTTCCAGTATCTCCAGGTTGGCATCCACATCCTCCCATGCCATCACAGGCTGTACCATGCATACTGTTAACGCTTTTTTCATGGAACTGGTTTTATCAACCGCTGAAAATAGTCAAAATGCATAACAGATCATAATATTAGATTCATACTAACTTAACATTAAGTTAATATAGCGTATCTCTATATATCCTATTTTTGAGTCTGAGACAACATTTTCTTTTCATGGAAGCATATTATATTATCGTTGGCGTCCTCTTTCTCCTGGCCATATCTGACCTGATCGTGGGCGTCAGTAACGATGCGGTTAATTTTTTAAATTCAGCCATAGGTTCCAAAGCAGCCCCTTTCAAGATCATACTTGCCATAGCTGCAGCCGGGGTTCTGGTAGGCGCCGTCTTCTCCAACGGAATGATGGAGGTGGCCCGGAAGGGGATCTTCAATCCGGAATATTTTGCATTCAGGGAGATCATGGTTATTTTCCTGGCAGTGATGCTGACTGACATTCTGCTGCTCGATTTTTTCAACACCATCGGATTACCCACCTCCACCACCGTTTCCATTGTCTTCGAGATCCTGGGATCG
>JANTFK010000132.1 GCA_024763595.1 Bacteroidales bacterium
AGCGGGCATCGCAAACAGCTCCCCCGTATTCCAGTACCTCACCTGTTGTTTCCCGGACCGCTTTTACCACCTCAGGATTACCGGCCCGGGTAATGCCCTGGTATCGCTGACAGTGATCATCGGCACAAACATGAAACTGTTCGTGCTCCTCACGGTCATACCACCGGATGTATTCGGTCCCTGTCCGGCGGATCATTTCATAGGGGATATCTTTCCCCCTGATCCTGTTATGCTTCTCAATCTGTGCCAGCAGCCAGCTACGTGAGATAATGGTATGTGATCTCAGCAGGGCAGGCGAGCTGTCGCCACGCATCTCGGAAGAGATCACGCTTATCAGGTAATCTTCCACCGGTATGATGTTGACCACCTGGATCTGGCCGCCCGACACCATCAGCTTAAGTTTCCCCTGAAATACCTGGTCCTCTTCCCGTTCCCAGTGAAACCCGATCCCGATAACCACATTCCGTATGATAAACCTGCAGGGTTTCCGCCCGGCCGGTTCGAGGATCATGGGATCCATGGCAGTTTGGGTATGATCACCCACGGTCAGTTCCATGCGGTTCTCCCTGATTGTTACCTTCACCGCGCCCTGAAAAATGGTTCTCCATTCCTTCTCACGCCCGTTACCCGGACTCCTGAGACGAAACCGCCCGTCCAGTATCAAACTGACCGCAGCAGCACGCACAATCCCCACGTCAATCTCAGGAGCCTTCGAACGATCCATGGGCGTTAAGTTTTGTGACCAGGTGATGGGAAAGCCGGTCAAAATGGTTTTCTGAAAAAGAGATCTGGGAAAAGATATCCGTGATATCTTCCCGGGTAATCTTCAAAAAATCCTTCTCCAGGGGGGTTATCAGTGTCCCTCCCATATCCACTGAAGCCGGGCTCAGCAATATGTTCTTATCCCCCTCCTCAAAGTATTGCCAGGGACGGTGCCGGTCACGGGGAAAAAGCATAACCTGCCATGCCTCCCGGTTGTACCAGGCGAGTATGTTTACCATGGGCTCCTCCCCCGGCCGGATGTTCCGGATAAAGCGTATGGCATGTGTAAAAGCTTCTTCCAGTCTCCCTTTTTGTCCCGACTCCAGGATCAGAAACCTGCGCAAGCCGTCCGATATACCCGTTACCGTCAGTCCGGCATCCGCCGCCAATGTTTTTCCGTACAACCTGGTGAGCGATCCCAGATCCTCCTCCAGCGGCATGAAGCCGCGGTTACCTGCCTGGAAATGCATATGGTCCGGCGCAGATGCACCGCAGGAAGGTGCATTGTAAAAGATCACCAGTCCGGGCAGTTCCCGGCTCAGATCCAGGAAACGACCAAACTCCGGTTCGATGACCTGGGGGGTATGTTCCGTTTTTACAATGGTGAAATGCTTCCTGAAGATGGGGTAAGGGTTACACAGGATCTCATAATCCCGGCCAAAGGCCACCCCGTTCTGTTCAGACGGACGGTTCTCCTTGCAAAGGAAACATTTACGTTGCCGGATGGATGCTTTATCCACCCTGGCGGCAGAAGATCCAATACGTTTTGGGTTGAACTGAACATGGATGGAAAAGCCGTCAAATGCAAAGCTTTTCAACAGTGCCCCGTCAAGTTTTTCAAGGTTATTGCCCAGTAACGGCCAGCTGCTTACCTGGTCTTCCAGCAGGGCATCTGTCTTCTCCAGGATCGTCATGAGCGTTCACTGTTCAGTTTTATCCTGGCCTGCAATTCAAAGGTGCGTATCCGGTCCTTGTAGAGATTGTGCCTGTTCAGCGCCTCAATGGAGAGTGATGCATCCGAATTATCGTCCCATCGCCTGCAAAGATAATTGGGCGTATAGATCCTGCCGATCCGGTAACGCCTGCTGATGGCCAGTCCCACGGCATAATCCTCTCCATAACTCACATTGGGGAGATTTATCTTCCGCAACAAAGGGGTATAGAAGGCCCGTGGTGCACCCAGTCCGTTGATGCGGAGGGCGTTGTTTCTCCCGTTTCCAGGTGTCCATTCCCGGTGGTCCACTATGCCCGGGGGGATCTCCTCCAGCTGAAAATTGGTCATCTGGTAAGAACCTATCACCATGGCGCACTGCTGTTCATAAAAAGCCCTGACCATCTGTTTCAGGGTATATTTATCCCTGTAAAGGTCATCGCTGTCGAGCTGAACGGCAAACTTACCGCAAGCAGGGTGATGTATGGCCACATTCCAGCATCCTCCGATTCCCAGATCCTCCCTTTCCGGGATCACATGGATCAGGTTGCTGTATTTTTCAGCCAGTTCCTTCACAATGTGGGTGGTTCTGTCGGTGGAGTGGTTATCCACCAGGATCAGGTTATAATCGAAACCTGTCTCCTGCGACATCACCGATTCAATGGCACCGGCCACGGTTCGCTCCCGGTCCAGTACCGGGATAATAACCGATGCTTCCACCGGGAATGTCTCCTCATCAAAATGTACAGGTTCAAACTCCGGTGCAAGCCATCCCCCGACCTGCCGGAGATGGGTGGTCACCGCTCTCTCCATATCCTCCTGTACGGACCTGTTGTGCGGATCCACATAGTCAAACATCTTTTTCCCCGATGCCCTGTTGTCAACCGATTCAGTCTCATAAAGAGATTCCGGGATCCGCATGGGGAGGCCCTGCCGGCTCACTGCCAGCCTCAGCTGATACAATCCTGCATATGAAAGGGATTCCTGAAATCCCCGGGCCGCCTCTATCAAAGCCCTGCTGCGAAAAAAAAGTACCGGACCAAAATCAAAATCATCCCGCAGGCTGCCCGCCTGGTAATCAACGACCGGGTGGGGGATCAGTTTTCCTGCAATGCGATCAAAGTGGTCGGCATAGAGCATGCCGGTTCCCGTTTCCCCGGCCACCGTGAGGAACCGTTCCAGTGCCAGCCATCCGAAGTCAATCCGGGTTTCCCGGGTAATGATCAGGGAGTAACCGGTCCCGGCGGAATGATCAGCTATTTTCCTTACCGTATCTGTACTGAACTGACCTTCGGTGCGGATAAAAGCACATCCCTCAGGGAGCTGTTCCGGTTCCTCCACCCCCAGCAGATAGACCAGGTTGACCGGACCACTGCCGGCTAACCCGGCCAGCGTCCCTTCCCAGATTTCCATTGAACTGAACGGGATAAAGCAATTGATCTTATTCTTCATCATTTTTCCCCAGTAAATAGCTAATCGTTCTTTTCATGATCAGGTCCCGCTCCTGCTTCTCCCTGATGGTTTCAAAAGGGAACCCCAGTACAACCACCCCGTATCTGCCCCGCCAGGCCACACCGGCACTCATATTGTTCCCGGCATACCTGGCCAGTGTTATCGCCGTGGAATCGGCAGGCTCAAGGGCATCGGCACCCTCAACCATGTAGATGTGGGGATCCATCCGGGTCTGAAACGTAAAGTGCCCGGAAACCTCCCCGAATGCAGGGTCCATGAAATAGAATTCTCCAAGGCGGGAAGCATTACTGGTTCTCCAGGTATATTTCAGTAATGAGGCCACCAGGGAGTCCTGTTCCCTGAGATGTACATCAGTGGCGATGTGGGCGCCGGTTAAAAAGAGGTGACCGCCATTTTCCAGGTATCTGCCCAGCCTGTTGAGCATGCTGCCGGGGAATACAGCATAACGGGGCACCGAGTCATTACCGGGCAGAAAGGAAGATAGCTCCTCCCCTGCCAGGTAATCCAACACATCATACTGATCCGGGTTGATGCTGTCGTCCAGCACCGACTCATCACTGACCGAAAAAAAGGAATAGCCCGCCTGCAGCATGGAGCTCCCGTGAATATAACTGAAATCGAAAGTGTTTCCCGGGATCACCTGTGCTTCCAGGTCGGCATAGGAGGCACCGTGCCCGGGAGAATCATCATCCAGCCAGGGTGAGCTTTTGAGATAATCAAACTGCTCCCCCACCGTATGCAGGTCCACTCCGTAAGGCACTCCCTGGTCCACCACATTCAGAAAACCGGCATAATGCTCATCGTCGAACCAGGCTGGTCCGCTCACCCTGTCAAATGCATTTACAACCAGGACCGTACCGGATGACTCGCCGGCCCTGCCCGCCGCAAGTATTTCCGAGGGGAAACTCTCTCCTCCCCGGTTCACAGCAGTGACCTTAAAGGAGTAGATGGTACCGGGATGAGGTGACGCCAGGATATAACGGGGTTCTGTAACCTGTATGCCATTATCAAACCCTTCTTCGTTGAGCCGGGTATAGACGATATAGCTCTCTGCCTCTGCAGTGGGTTCAAGCGGATCATGCCGTGGCTTCCAGCTCAGGACGATCTCACCCCCGGGACCCGGGGATGTGCTGAAATGGTCCACGGGCAGCGGCTGGACCACATAGTCGATACCATACATGGCGTGCATGAATCTGAGCATTCCCTTGTAAATGGCCCGGCTCACATCAAACCGGAACATGGGCTCCTGCCCGAAACGGATATCCAGAAAATTCTGATGGGAAAAAAGTTCCAGCAACATGGCCGGTACATGTGGACGGTAGGCCTCACTGTATTCCTTATCCCACATGCCCCTGCGGGTCCAGGCCGGATCATAGAGCGCCCGTATATCATCCACGATCTGTGTCTGCACCAGGTCGGTCAGGTCGCGGGAAGCCATCCGGGACAACCCCCCGGGAAAATAACCGCCATCCCGGGTAGTACTGTATATACCAAGTGTACCGATCACCGTGTCATTATCCGAAATCCCTGCATCTGTATGAAAAGCCAGCGAGAGGTCCACCGGGATATGCAATCCTTCCACGCTTCTGTCAGCATTGGGGCCCGAGGGTGCACCCATGAGGTAATTTACCCACTCACCCCTTGACTGGTAATCGTCATTATAGTCATTGGTATCGTTCAGTTTCCAGACCAGTGAATCGGGCATTCCTGCATATTGCAGGTAGTACCGTGCGGCCTCCTGGTAACGGGGACGGTTCCCTGTAAGGCCATTCCTTGCAATGTTCCCCATACCGCCACCAAACCTTACCGCATCGGCGGTTACCACAGCATGACGCCGGCGGCTCCGGTTGGTCAGTACCACCTTACCCTCTTCAGGATGCAGTCCCTGCCGAAAATGAAACCTCCCCAGATATACCCAGGTGCTTCCTCCCATTTGCTGGTTGACAGAAAAATCTGTCACTCCACCCGCATGATATACCCTGTATGCTGCATCCTGCACACCCGCTGAAGAGGCATGATACGAGATATAGACCGCATAATCCCCCTCTTCCGGGATATCGGGGATCCACTGAATATCGTTGCCGGCTTCTCTGGAAGCGTTCATTTCAGCGTAACTCCCCAGTCGAAAAGGATTCTCCTGCACATAGGGA
The DNA here is from genome assembly GCA_024763595.1 of Bacteroidales bacterium. Classification (GTDB taxonomy): domain Bacteria; phylum Bacteroidota; class Bacteroidia; order Bacteroidales. The sequence continues at coordinate 5,317 of JANTFK010000132.1, forward strand.
GGGGTTCCCAGTCCGAATCCCGTACACGTGTCACTGTTCCGAACATTCTCAGGGGTAAGGCAGAGGCTCTGCCCCGTGCTGCCGTCATTATCCACAACCACCTCATTCACCTGCCAGTCCCGCTCACGTGGAACAAATGTTGTGGCTCCGGCATTCTCCAGCATGGGGATCAGGAATGGCAATGTATAAGCCATGGGATAGAGATCCTCCACCGTCTGGAAGAGCCTGGCCCGTTGCCACTCCCACCGGTTCAGCGAGGGCTCATAGTACCATCCGTGGCTGTGCCAAAGGGCAATATTGGTGTTGAAAAGCGTGGCATCATCCAGCCATGGCCTGGAGAGGTTCCGGACCAGCGGAGGTGCTTTTCTGTGCCATTTGCCAAAGATCCGTTTCCTGTCGATGCTTTTGGGGGATGACCGGTAGTAATTGGGGATCAGCGCTGCCACCGGATGTTTGCCGGCAAAAAGTTCAATCCGGTAACTGCTGTAGGGCTCCTCCAGACCGTGCCCGAGATTTTCCTGTAATGTATCCAGGAGAGGTTCCCTGAAAGGAGCGTAGGCCAGTTGCCGGTCGGCATAGACCCTGATCACACGTTTTTTAGCCGTTATCTCCACCCGCACAATTTTTGTGGAGTCCGTTTTCCGGTATCCGGTGACGCTCCTGATCCAGTTTCCGTTCAGCATGGATTCACCATTGTGTATGATTACCACCTCTGCCACAGAATCGTTCATGATCGCCTGCCCCCGGCTATCCTGCAGGGCCGGGGAAAACATAAATATCCAAATTATCCCTGCATATCTGAGAAGTACCTGCATATCGATCTTACCTGGTATAAAGATAATATTCTGAAGAGAGAATTCTGAACTGCTCCTCTGCACCGTTCCAGTATTCCTGCAAGCGTTCAAAATCAAAATTTTCCTGCATCGAGATGCGCAGGTGATCCGATCCGCATCCATAATCGAACATCCGGTACCGGTCCTCTTTTCCTTCAAAGGGATCGAACGCGGGATCCAGCCTGCGGGCCTCCTGCAGGAACCAGAATTGAATGGAGGTGAGATTACCGGCAGAGAGATCGGTCAGGTGTATCTGCACACCCTGCATCGGTATGCCCTTGCCCGACATATAATAGGGTTTGAAATATATGGGACGGAATATAACCCCTTCCAGACCCAGGGCATTCATAGCGCTGCTGAGGCGGCCGGCATCAATATGTCCGGTGGCCAGCACCTGAAACGGCAACGTATATCCTATCCCGATCATGGCGGGATCCAGTTCCCCGATGATCCCGGTGGCCGGGTAACAGAAAGCAGTCCTGTAATCAGGGATATGGGGAGAGGTGGGAACCCACTGCAACCCGGTCCTGTCAAAGGTCATATTCCTGCTCCAGCCCTCCATTGGAACAACCTGCAACCTGCATTTTTTTGAAGTATGCAACATCCCCTGGCCGTTCAGCATGAGCGCAAGTTCACCACAGGTCAGGCCGTAAATATAGGGGATCTCATACTGGCTGATAAAGGAGTGGAACCCCTCTTCGACAAGCGGGCCTTCCACCCTGTCCCCCCCCAGCGGATTGGGCCGGTCCAGTATGATCACTTCTTTATCCATCTCTGCCGCCGCTTCCATCACCAGGCCCATGGTACTGATATAGGTATAAGAGCGCGTACCGATATCCTGTATGTCATATACGATCACATCCACCTTTTCAAGTGCCTCCGGACCGGGTTTCCGGTTTTTCCCGTAGAGGGAATAAACGGGGACCCCTGTTTTCTCATCCACTGCGTTCTGCACATGGTCCCCCGCCGAAAAATCACCCCTGACCCCGTGCTCCGGTCCAAAAAGCAGGGTGAGGTTTACATGTTCATGCAGGATATCAATGGTGGAACGGAGATGGCTGTCCACGCCGGTCGGGTTGGTTACCAGCCCGACCCGTTTCCCCTGCAACAAATCAAACTGCCGGTCCCTGAGCACTTCAATGCCTGTTTTGACCTGTGCAACAGCTTCATGATATGAAAGAACCGAAGAAAACAACAGCAACAGAGATACACGGAACACCAGCCTTTTCACCCGTTTCACATGATTGAGATTTGATTTACAAAGATAATATTTAACTTCAGACATCTACCCGGTGTACGACCCCATGAGCCAGGAGGGTTGGCATCCGGATCTCCCAAACCGGATCAAACCGGATCAAACCGGATCAAACCAGACCAAGCCGGATCCCGGAACCTGTCCGGATCTCCCTATTTGGTGATCTTAAAGAAGAGAAGCCTGCCGGTCAGGTAACTGTAACGGTTATGCAGCCCGAACGGGATCTTCCTGAACCTGCAGGAGAGCCAGATAAACGGGACCAGGAAAGCGAGCCACCTGGAAGAGCGCTGCCGTTTATCCACAGCAATGTGGATGGCTGAAAACCCGGTGCGTACCGCCATATCGCTGTACTGGTCGACCGTGAGGGAAGAGAGATGCTGAAGACCATCGTTTTGCACGTGATCCAGTGGTTTAAATGCAAAGAAGAAACCGGTGAACAGGAAACGCCACCTGGATTTCAGTGAGAGGATATTGGGAGTGGAGAAGAAGAGGATCCCTCCCGGTCTCAATACCCTGTAACACTCCCCGAAGAGCGTTACATGATCATGAATATGCTCCATCACCTCAATAATAAGTACCGCATCGAAATATCCGTCTGCGTAGGGAAGGCTTTTTGTAATATCTGCCTGTTTGCATT
>JANTFK010000133.1 GCA_024763595.1 Bacteroidales bacterium
TGAAGGCAGCATCTCCCTTTTTGTAAAAGATACCCGGCAACTGGAAGCCCTGATCCGCAAGCTCAAGAAAGTGAAAGGTGTAATAAGTGTCAAACGACTGGATTGAGCACTGAGCACTAATACCTTGGATCGGGTTTGAAAGGAAGCCTGGCCATTTTTTCCACGGTCATCCCGGGAAATCCGAACTCCTCTGTAATGGATCCGTAAACCAGGTATATACCGGGACCCTTATATGGATAGCGTTTCAGGGAGTCCGGAAAGTTTACCACATCAAAGAATTCACCTTCTGCATCCAGAAAGGTGCCGAAATTCATCCATTGCCGGTGCCTGGTACGGACATGTTTGACCGTGACCAGGTTACCTGCCATCCGGACCTTTTTCCCCACGTGCTGCAGCATTTGCCGGGCGGGGATCTCGCCCCGGAACGTGGTCCGGAGCAGGTCAAAGGCGGAAACGGTCACAGGAAAACCCAGGAGCTCCAGTTCGTCATAACTGTTCTCAAGGGCACTCTGCTCCAGCCCGGGCAGGGTGAACGTACGCTTTCTAACCGGAAAAAGCTCCTTCACAGGATCCCGCTTTTTCTTTCTGCCCTGTACCATATGGGCATCCCAGAGAAGGACCTTCTTTTGTTTGCCCGTAAAACGGAACGCATTGATCCTGATCAGGATGGTTACCTGCTCAAGCCCGACGGGTACGCGCTGAAGAAAATCGTCCAGGCTTTTATAGGCGCCATGAAGTGCCCGTTCGCCGATGATCATTTCCGCCACCTGCTGCTCCAGGCTCCGGATATGAATAAAGCCGATGAAGATATCTTTCCCTGTAATGGATGTCCTGTATGCACTGCGGTTTACACAGGGCAGATGAATCGTGGCTCCCCATCGCCGGGCCTCATTGAAATAGACCCATGTATGATAATAACCTCCGAAATTATTGATGACCGCGGTCATAAACTCAAGGGGATAATGGACCTTCAGATAGAGCGACTGAAAACTTTCCACGGCAAAAGAGGCAGAGTGGGCCTTGGAAAATGAATAGCCGGCAAAGGAGCTGATCTGGCGCCATACTTCCCGTGTTAACGATTCAGGATAGCCCCGCTCCCGGCAGTTGTCAAAGAAACGTTGTTCGATCCTCTCAAACTCCCTGCCCGAGCGAAATTTACCACTCATGGCGCGGCGCAGCACATCTGCATCGGCCAGGTCCAGACCCGCAAAATGATGACAGACCCTGATCACATCCTCCTGGTATACCATGATCCCGAAGGTCTCCTTCAACTGCTCTTCCATAATGGGGTGGAGATAATCAAAATCATCCGGATGATGAAACCGGTGAATATAGGCGCGCATCATCCCCGATTGTGCCACACCGGGACGGATAATGGAGCTGGCGGCCACCAGGGTACGGTAACTGTTGCACTGCAGCTTGGTAAGCAAACCACGCATGGCCGGACTCTCAATGTAGAAGCAGCCGTTGGTCTCTCCCCGTTGCAGCTGATCAAGCACTCCGGGATCATTTTTGAATCTCTCCACCCGGTGTACATCCACTTCTGTTCCCCTGTTTTTACGGATAATCTCCGCACACTCTTTGATGTGGCCAATACCGCGCTGACTCAGGATGTCCAGCTTCTCGAAACCCAGCGTCTCGGCCGTGTACATATCCCACTGGGTGGTAGGGAATCCCTTGGGAGGCATATCCAGGGCCGTAAATGCGGTAAGAGGTTCTTCAGAGATGAGGACCCCCCCGGCATGGATACTTCTCAGGTTGGGAAAATCCATCAACAGGCTTCCCACTTCATAAATGCGCTGCGTGATCCGGTTTTCATTCATCCTGTTGCCGGGCTCCTTCACCAGCAGGTCGATCTCCTCCCTGGGAAGGCCGTACACCTTGCCCAGTTCCCTGAAAATGGAGCGGTCCCGGAAGGTGGAGATAGTACCTATCAGTGCTGTATGCTTCCTGCCGTACCTTTTAAATATATAGTCCAGCACTTCATCACGCTCCTTCCATGAAAAGTCGATATCAAAGTCGGGAGGCGAGCTTCTTTTGGGATTGATAAAACGTTCAAAATAGAGGTCCAGGTCAATGGGATCCACATCGGTGATTCGCAGGCAGTATGCCACAATGGAATTGGCTCCGCTTCCCCTGCCCACATGGTAAAAACCACGTGACATGGAATACCTGATCACATCCCAGGTGATCAGAAAGTAGGAGGAAAACCCCAGGTGGTCGATGATCTCCAGCTCATGGCCGATCCGTTTCATAGCCTCCCTGTTACCCCGGCCATACCTGTATTCCATGCCTTCCATGGCAAGTTTCTGCAGGAGGATCCTGTCGTCCCGGCGCGAACCGGTAAAACTTTTCTTGTTCTTTACCGTGGTAAAATCAAAATCGATCCGGCAGTCATGCAGGAGCTTTTCCGTATTTCTCCGGATCCATGCATGTTCATCGTAGGCACAGGAAAGCAGGTCAGGGGGAAGCAACACTTCACTCTCCTGTGCCATTTGCCCGGGTTTTAACTGACTCAGCAGTATATTATGGTCAATGGCCCTCAGGTGCCTGTGCAACAGATGATCCTCCCGGTGAAGAAATGTTACGGGATGACGGACCACCAGCCTTGTCCGTTTACGGTTCCAGGGGGAGGTCACGATCCGGTTCACCTCACCCGGCCGAACCCCGATCACTTCGTAATCACGCATACTCCGTGCACCCTGCTTTTTCCCCTGCACCTGCCACGGATGATCTGTGAAATCATACATGAACCATACATCCTCCAGTGGTGGTGCCCGGTCGGGCAACGGAACTCCCGATTCATTATGGTAGGAAAGAAATTCGTTCAATTCCCTGAATCCGTCCGGATTCCGGGCTATGCCCGTATAAAGGAACCGGTCGCCCCTGCGGAATTCGATCCCCGCCACCGGGCGGATACCATGCTCATGGCAGGCCTTGACAAAATCGATCATGCCTGTGGAGTTATTGATATCGGTCAGGACCAGCACTGCAATACCCATACCAGCTGCTTTCTCCACCAGGGTCTCCACAGCCATGGTCCCGTAACGCAGACTGTAATATGAATGACAGTTTAAATACATACGCGCTCCGCCTCCATGATTTGCCCAGAACCCTGCTCCATGTTCATCTGTACCAATACCTCCACCGCCGGCTTTTCAGGTTATCGATCTGCTGGCGCCTCTCCGGGGCAGGATGTGCCTGCTGCTCCTGTGAATGCGCCGTACGCTCCTCCAGGTCATGCAGCTGAATGCCGCTAGCCCTTTTGATGGCATCGGGGCCATACCGTTTGCGCAGCATGTCCACTGCCAGGTAGAGGTGCACCATCTCTGAAGTGTCCTCAAACAGGTTCAGCTGTTGCACCCCGCGGATCAGTCCCGAGAACCGGACCCCTACCAGCCGGATCAGCATGCGACGCTGGTAAAGGCGGTCAAACAATTCCCTGGCAACGGGTATCAGGAGATGGTCAAAAGAGGTATAGGGAATCCGTCTCTGCAGTGTATGTGTGTCAAAATTGGAATAGCGGATCCTGACCGTTACACAGGAGGTAAGCTTCTCCTCCCTGCGCAGCTGGAAAGCCAGCTTTTCCACCATAGCGGTGAACAGATCGTGCAGTCCCGCCACATCCATGGTATCCCGCTGAAACGTCCTTTCACTGCCAATGGATTTTCTCTCGGAATATTGCCGCACGGGAGCCGGGTCTATACCATGGGCCTTTTTCCAGATCGCCAGGCCGTTTTTCCCCAGCAGACTTTCCATCATCTCCATGGGGATCTGCCCCAGTGTCCCGATGGTGGCAATCCCCATGGAACGTAACAGATGAAACGTTCTGTTCCCGATCATGGGGATCTTCCGGATTGAAAGGGGGGAGAGAAACCCCTGCACCTGCCGGTCAGGGACCAGGATCTCACCGTTGGGTTTGGCCTCCCCGGTGGCGATCTTTGAAACCGTTTTATTCACCGAGAGCCCGTAAGAGATGGGCAACCCGCTCTCTTTCATAATACGCTGCCGCAACTCGTGGCTCCACTGCATGCATCCGAAAAAACGGTCCATACCGGTAATATCCAGGTAATGTTCATCGATGGACGCCTTTTCATATACAGGAGCCTGTTCAGCGATGATGTCGGTAACCATCCGGGAATAGCGGCTGTAAGCATCCATATCTCCACGGATCACAATGGCTTCACTGCACAGCGCACGCGCCATTTTCATGGGCATGGCCGAATGCACTCCGAAGCGCCGGGCTTCGTAACTGCAGCTTGAAACCACACCCCGGTCCGACATGCCCCCTATAATCACAGGTTTCCCCATGAGCTTGCTGTTCATCAGCCGCTCCACGGATACAAAAAAGGTATCCAGGTCCATATGTACGATACTTCGGGTCATTTGCACCATGCTCACACCTGATTTATTTTGTTTTTCGTTTTTTTTGATTACATTTGATTAGAATATGATCATATTATTGATTACAATATAATCATATCTCTTTTTTTATGCAATAAAAAGTGTGTAAAGATGTATTTCGATACGAATATTAAGTTCCTGAGAAAACGCAAAAAGCGTACACAGGATGAAGTGGCAGGACAACTTCAGATGAAACGCTCAACCCTGAGCGGTTATGAAAACAGTGTGGCACAACCCGGACTGGAAATACTCCTGCAGTTCTCAGATTATTATAAAATAGCGGTGGATACCCTGTTGAAGGTTGATCTTTCCGGGTTAAGCGAGACACAACTGCGGCAGCTTGAACAGGGAGAAGATATTTTCATACGGGGAGGAAACCTGCGCGTACTGGCAACCACTGTTAATACAGATAACAGGGAGAACATTGAACTGGTACCTGTCAAGGCCCAGGCAGGGTATACCAACGGCTTTTCAGACCCGGAGTATATCAACGAACTGCAGGCTTTCCGGCTTCCGTTCCTGTCGGAAGAGAAGAAGTACAGGACATTCCAGTTGCGGGGAGATTCCATGCTTCCCATCCCTGCCAGAGCATGGGTTACAGGTGAATATATTGCGGACTGGAAAACATTGAAAACCGGTGAGGCCTGTGTGGTGCTGACCATGGAGGAGGGTGTGGTTTTCAAGATCATTGAAAACCGGCTGGAACAGGAGGGTGTTCTCCTGCTCTATTCCTTAAATCCCCTTTATGAACCCTATGAAATACATGTGAACGATATCAGGGAGATCTGGAGGTTTGTCCATTTTATCAGCCATGAGATACCTGATCCCGTTATACCGGAGAATCAGCTGGTGCGTACTGTAGCCGGTCTGAAACAGGAGATGGAGCGGTTAAAAATGAGGTTACCCGGAAACGGGAAGGAAAGCTAGTTCAGTGCAAAATCATTTCCCAGTCTGGACTCCTGTGTCCGGATCATTTCCATATACCGGAGCTGACTGGCCAGGTAATTCTCCTTCAGGGTTGTATTCTCCATGCATATGAACTGATATTTGTCACGGGACGATAAATTCAATGCTTTTATCAGTTCCTGATGGGTAATATCCGAATAACTGCAACAATTCAGAAATGTATCATCGAACTGATCTATGTATCTTTTTATCAAGATTTTAAGATCCTTATTCACCACCGGGTCGGAGGAGGGTAAACGCCGGACGGAACCGCCTGCATATAGTTTATCCTCCATTTGATTGATATAACTCATCACCCGGACCACTGCCACCGACTCTACAATAATGACCATCCTTCCCCCGGCATTCTCGGCGACTACCTCTTTCAACCTGACCTCAGATCCGAATTCCCGGACATCCTGCTCTGCCACATAGGGTATAACAAATGTTGCATCGCTGGCACGTATATCAGCAATGAGTTGCTTATAACGCGGTTCAAATATCTGAAGCGGAATGTCCTCTCCTGGAAAAAGAAAGAGACTTAGCGGGAAAAAGGGGAATATGTCAGATTGTTTGTCCATCGCATGCTGCTATTCTCTCTTTGTAACAAATATTATCTTTAAAATGTTTAACTTTTAACTTTTATAGTAGCTTTCCGGCACGATTTGTTTGCCGGGCTGTAAACCGTTTATTCTGACTATCATAAAACCGTTTATTCTGACTATCATAAAACATTGATAATGAAGCATAAAGATTTAAAAAGAAGGGATTTCATAACAAAAACCACGCTCGGGACAATCGGAGCTTCGACTTTATTGTCGGCCTGTTCAACCGGTAAAAAAAGAAAAACCATCGATGAACCACCTGCGTTGCCTGACCGGGCACCAGACGGCAGTGTTATTAAAGCCGGATTAATTGGCTGCGGTGGACGTGGTACCGGTGCAGCCATTAATTTTATAGATGCCGGACCAAATCTGGAGATTGTGGCTCTTGGCGATGTCTTTCAGGATAAGCTTGACAGCTGCAGGGCAAACTTGAACGAAAAAAAGGGTGTGGAGATTGCCGATGAAAAATGTTTCCTGGGATTTGACAGCTATCAAAAAGTAATTGATGCGGGTGTGGATGTGGTATTGCTTTGCACGCCACCTCATTTTCGTCCGCAACATGTTGAGGCAGCCATAAATGCCCGCAAACACGTTTTTATGGAAAAACCGGTTGCTGTCGATCCTGTTGGAGCCCGTTCAGTTCTGGTTTCCTCAAAAATGGCCGAATCGCTTGGATTGTGTATGGTTAGTGGTACGATACGCAGGGTGCAGAAAGATTACATGACCACCCGGATGAAAGTAGCCAACGGCGAGATAGGCGAGATTGTGGGTGCCAGTATCATCAGAAACGGGGGCGCTTTGTGGTATCGCAGAAGAAGACCCGGATGGACCGACATGGAGTACATGCTGCGAAACTGGGGAAACTTCTGCTGGCTTTCGGGCGATCACATAACGGAACAATTCATACATGAAATTGACGTAATGAGCTGGCACATGGGCCGGACACCGGTGAAAGCAGTGGGCTGGGGTGGCCGCCAGAGAAGGGTTACAGGTGACATGTATGACTTTTTCAGTGTCGAGTATGTCTATGAAAACGGTGTCAGAACGCACTGTGCCACACGTCAGATAAATGGCTGTACCAACGGCAAAGTAGAACACATTATGGGTACCAGGGGAGTGGCGGTTGCTTCTGGCAAAATCCTGGATCTGGATGGAAATGAAGTGTGGAACTATCCGAAACCGGAAGAGGGCGATACGGATTCAAAATGGAAAGTTACCAATCCATACGTGCAGGAACAGATAAACCTCGTATCCGGTATCAGAACAGGAAACATTGTTAACGATGCCGAAGCCCAGGTAAACTCCACCTTAATGACCATCATGGGCCGTATTTCAGCCTATACAGGAAAAGATGTTACATGGGATGAAATAATGAACTCAGACCTCTATTTAGGCCCTAAAACCTATGCTTTTGGCCCTGTTCCCGGAATTCCTGAAGAGATACCTCTGGCAGGGGAAGAAAATAACTTGATTTAAATATGAATTTTAATCACATGAAACAATTGCTTTTGATTGCCGGGTTAATGTTTTCGGCCGGATATATACCGGCACAGGAACCGCTTTTCCGGTTTGGTAAAGAAGTTGGCCTGCAAGAGATTATATCAGACGGGCTGGCAACAGGAGTGCCCATTAACTGGGTACAGGTAAATACCGGAGCCGGAACCTGGAAAATGGACGGGAATGAACTCATATGTTCCGGACATCCGGTTGGAGTCATCCGTTCAGAAAAACGGTATGAAAATTTTTTATTGCACATCGAATGGAAACATATGGAACCGGGCGGGAATTCAGGAACATTTGTCTGGAGCGATGCCGAGCCGGGCAAAAACCGGTTGCCAGACGGCGTGGAGGTACAAATGCTGGAACTCGACTGGGTTAAGCTGAATACAAGAGATGGTAAAAAACCCCCGGATGCTTATGTGCATGGCGAGATTTTTGGTGTAGGGGGTGTCGAAACGGTTCCTGACAATCCGAGGGGACGCCGCAGTAAATCAATGGAAAACAGATGTAAAGGAAAAGGGCAGTGGAACACATATGAAGTAGTCTGTGTGGATGGAACCATCAAACTTTCGGTCAAT
>JANTFK010000134.1 GCA_024763595.1 Bacteroidales bacterium
TTTTTGCCGGCAAGATGGTCACATATCACGATCCCTGCTATCTGGGAAGGGCAAATAAGATCTATGATGCCCCCAGAAATATTCTGCGTATGCTAGGGATCAGTGTCCGGGAGATGCCTCGGAATAAAAGCTTTGCACTTTGTTGTGGCGCCGGGGGAGGACAGATGTTCAAAGAAGCTGAAAAAGGAGAGAAAGAGGTTTTCATTGAACGTACCGAAGAAGCCCTGGAAACAGGTGCCGAAATTATCGTTACAGCCTGTCCCTACTGTATGACAATGCTCACGGATGGTATAAAGTATAAAAACCGGATCGACAACGTATCTGACCTGGATATTGCAGAAATGGTTTTCCAGGCTATAAAACATGAACAACTAACCTAAACAGTCAAACCAATGGAAAAAACAAAACCGATTCAGGGTGGAGAGTTTATTGTAAGAGATGTTGAACCATCAGAGGTCTTTATTCCTGAAGAATTTGATGAAGAACAGAAAATGATTGCGCAAACATGTCAGGACTTTCTGGATGCAGAAGTGATGCCTAACCTGGATGATATCGACGCACAACAAGAGGGTCTGATGCGCTCACTGCTTGATAAAGCAGGGGAACTGGGACTGCTGGGTTTATCACTGCCTGAAAAATTCGGCGGCTTTGAACAATCATTTACAACATCGATGCTGGCCAATGAAATGATGGGCGCCGGACATTCCTATGCAGTGGCTTATTCCTGCCATACGGGCATCGGTTCCTTGCCGATCCTGTATTACGGAAACGAAGAACAGAAAGAAAAATATCTTCCTAAACTGGCGACCGGTGAATGGGCAGGTGCTTACTGCCTGACAGAACCGGGTGCCGGATCGGATGCCAATGCCGGAAAAACAAAAGCCACACTGTCTGAGGATGGAAAGTATTATATCCTCAACGGACAGAAAATGTGGATTACCAATGCCGGATTTGCCGATGTATTTACGGTTTTTGCAAAAATTGATAATGACCGGGTCCTGAGTGCTTTTATTGTTGAACGTACTTTTCCCGGATTAACATTCAATCCTGAGGAAAAAAAGATGGGGATCAAAGGATCCTCCACACGACAGATCTTTTTCAACGATTGTAAAGTGCCTGTTGAGAACCTGCTGGGTGGACGCGGACAAGGGTTCAGGATTGCCCTGACCATCCTGCATATGGGAAGGATCAAGCTGGGATCCAATGTCCTGGGTGCTGCAAAACTGGCCATCAATCGTTCGGTTTCGTATGCCAATGAGCGGAAACAATTCGGCAGTCTGATCTCATCCTTTGGTGCGATCAAATATAAACTGGCCGAGCAGGTGATCAAAACTTTTACTACCGAATCGGCTGTGTACCGAGCATCAAAAAATGTCGACGAAGCTATTGAACTGAATATGCAGGAAGATGCTTGTACCAAAGAGCAGGCTACTGCCACGGCTTTTGCACAGTTTGCCGTTGAAGCGGCCATACTGAAAGTTTTCGGTTCTGAAGCACTGGATTATGTGGCAGATGAGTCGGTACAGATTTACGGTGGTATGGGCTTCTCAGCCGAGATGCCTGTAGAACGGGGATATCGCGATTCGAGGATCAACCGGATCTTTGAAGGAACCAACGAAATCAACCGTCTTCTGGTGATCGACACCCTGATGAAAAGAGGTTCACGGCATTTTTATGACCTCTTCGGGGAGGCCCAAAAAGTATGGGATGACCTCGATAAGCTGATCGATGAACAAAATGTTTCGGAAGAATACTTTGAAAAATACCGTGCTTTTATCAGAAATATTAAGAAACTTGCATTGGTCCTGATCAAGGCGGCATCGGATAAATATCAGCGTAAACTGGTTCATGAGCAGGAATTGCTGAACAATCTTTCCGACATCATTATGAACCTTTATGTGGCTGAATCTACTTTGCTCAGGGTGATGAAGCTTGAAGAGATGAAAGGTGAAAATGAGACAGCCCTGTACAGGGATATCCTGGATGTTTACATTTATGAGGTGTCCAATATCGTTAGGGCCAACGGCATTGAGGCTGTTGATACTATGGGTGATATTCCGGAAAGCGCAAAAATCCGCAAAGCTGTTAAGGTCCTTAGTGATCTGGAGGGAACCAATACACATGCTGCACGACGTAGAATCGCCGATAAACTGATTGAAGAAAACAGATATGTATTTTAGTGCGTCGGGAGAGGTGATTTCTTTTTTCCCTCCCGATTCACTATTTTTACAGACTTAAAGAGGGAAAATGAAAAACAGAAGGAGATTTTTGAAGCGGGTTCTGTCATTGCTGGTAATCCCGCTATTATTCCTGTCGGTGGGCAGTTGCGGAAAACAAAAATGTGGCTGTGAGGGTGAGGAAAAATTCAAACTCACTGACCAGGCCGGAACACTTTATTACCAGGACAACAAATACAGCTATTTTATCTCTGACGGATTGTATTCCTATTTTACCATCTGTGATCCGGATGTTGTCTGGGATATGATTACCAAATTTAACAATGGGGATAAAGTATGGATTACCGGCTCGGTTTCTGATGATTGCATGAAGCAGATATCAGGGTATTATTATGCCAATTATGTGATACGGGTTGAAAATATCAGGGAACCCGAATTTTAGCCTAAACCATCTATTTTAAACCGGCCATCTCTGGTTCCCTGTATGATGGCCGGTTTTTTTTATTGAAAAATAGGGTACGGATTTCAGCATCAGGCAAATCCGTAGTATTTTTACAAAGATGCAAAACCCTTGACCCATGGACGAAAAAATGCCGCTGAAAAGCGTGACCCTGATCGGTACCGGAAATGTTGGCCGGCACCTGGGGAAGAAACTCAGGGATAGCGGGTATTCCATTGTGCAGGTTGTCGGCAGAAACAAAGAGAGAACATCAGAAACTGCGCATGAACTCGCATGTCCCTATACAACAGATTTGTCGAAGATACGCACCGATGTATCACTGATCATTCTGTCTGTCAATGACCGGTCGGTTGCCGGGATTGCCGACCGGCTGAATGCCGGTGACGCCCTGGTGGTGCATACTGCAGGTGCCGTGGCCATGGATGTATTCAGAAATAAAGTGAAAAACTACGGTGTTTTATATCCGGTACAGACTTTCAGCCGTGCTCGACAGCCTGAATTTAACGGTTTACCCTTCTGTATTGAGGCAAATACGCCGGAGAACGAGACGTTACTCGAAAATCTCGTGCTGTCCGTTTCGGCATATCCGGTAAGGATGAACTCTGAAAAAAGGGCCTTTTTGCATCTGGCAGCAGTTTTTGTCAATAACTTTCAGAACTTCCTTTATGTGTCTGCCGGTGAGATCCTCGATCAGGCCGGACTGCCTTTTTCCCTCCTTTCGCCCATCATACACGAAACTGTGGAAAAAGCACTGGAAATTGGTCCGAAGAAAGCACAGACGGGTCCGGCGGTAAGAAATGATGAAAATGTTATAAAAAAGCATACAGAATTGTTATCTTTCTCTCCGGAAATCCGGGAGATCTATACAATGATGACCAGGAATATAAAACGGTACCGATGGCAATAAGCAATTTTAAGGAAGAATTGAGAAAAGTGAAGGCCTTTGCATTTGATGTGGATGGAGTTCTTTCCCGTACGACCATGACATTGCATCCCTCGGGTGAGCCCATGAGAACCATCAATATAAAAGATGGATATGCACTGCAACTGGCGGTCAAGAAAGGATATCCCATCGGAATCATTACCGGAGGATCCACACACTCCATCAGGGCCCGCTTTAAGAATCTTGGGATTCAGGATGTTTTTATGGGTGCCTCCCATAAGATTGAAGATTTATACAGGTTTTTAAAACTCCACGAACTCAATGCCGAGGAGGTGTTGTACATGGGTGATGATCTGCCCGATTTTGAGATTATGTCAGCAGTAGGATTTCCGACATGTCCTGCCGATGCAGTGACAGAAATCAAGCAGAAGGCAAAATATATCTCCCATATTAATGGCGGAGAAGGGTGTGTTCGTGATATTATTGAGCAGGTTTTACGCTTGCACAACAAATGGATGGACGGAGATGCATTCCACTGGTAACAAAATCCTGATATGGCTGCGGCTGGTCCGGATGCCAAACCTGCTGATGGTTATGTTTACCATGATCCTGGTTCGGTATGGGCTGGTACAACCGCTTATTGCACACCTGCCGGGTACAATTCAGGGTAGTCATAGGGTTGTTCCCGGCCTTGAACTGGTGATGGCTGACTGGCAGTTTGCCCTGCTCGTGGTTTCTACCATGCTGATCACCGCTGCCGGTTATGTGATCAACGATTATTTTGATACACGTACCGACCTGATTAATCGTCCGCACCGTGTGATTGTCGGGAACGAGGTGCCGAGACGTTCTGCCATGGCATTGCACATTGTCCTGAACGTATTGGGCGTGGGAGCCGGTGTTGGCCTTGCCTGGGCAATACACTTTCCTTTTCTGGGATTCATCTTTTTCCTTGTTGCCGGACTATTGTGGTTTTATTCCACTACTTATAAACGACAATTCCTTATCGGGAATCTGCTTGTTGCTTTTTTGACCGGCCTGGTCCCTTTTATGGTGGTTTTGTTTGAAGTGCCCCTCCTGAACCGGATCTATTCGGACATTATGGTTCAGTATCATGCATCCTGGAGTCCTGTGTTAATATGGGTAGGGGCTTTTTCCGTTTTTGCCTTTTTGCTTACTCTGGCGCGTGAGATCATTAAAGATATGGAAGACCTGGAAGGCGATATGAGTTTCGGACGCTCCTCCTTACCGGTGGTTCTGGGGATGGACATCACCCGGGTCATAGTGATTGTCCTTATTGTGCTCACGCTTTTTCTGATAGTTTATGTTTGGTTGAGGTTCCTGGGGGATACCCCGACTATGGTGTATATCTCGGCATTGCTGATCCTGCCTATGATCTGGCTGGTGATTAAAATGATCCGGGCTCGAAAACCTGCAGATTATCATGCAGCCAGTCTCCTGACAAAATGGATCATGTTTGCAGGGGTAATGTTCATCGTTCTGGTGAGATATCTATTAACCGCGATGATACAATGAGGAGAGAAAATCTGTTGAACAGTAAGTTTAAAGAGGTTGTCCTTGCCTCGGCCTCTCCAAGAAGGCATTCTCTCCTGAAAGGGCTTGATATTCCCGTCAGGATTATTTCTCCTGATGAAATCGATGAAGTTTTCCCCGAAACAATGCCGGTGAATGAGGTTCCTCTGTTCCTGGCACGCAGCAAGGCGGATGCTAACGCTCATCACCTGGGCGACGACCAGATACTGCTTACTGCAGATACTGTGGTGGTTCATGACAACAGTTTGATCGTAAAACCTGTTGACCGGGAAGATGCCCGGCGTATGCTGCAAAAGTTGTCGGGAAGCATGCACAGGGTACTTACCGGGGTATGTCTTCGATCTGTCGATCGAGAAAAATGTTTTATGGCCGAGACAAAAGTATGGTTCGGTCAATTGACCCGGGAAGAAATTCAATACTACGTGGAAACATACGAACCTTTCGATAAAGCAGGTTCATACGGTATTCAGGAATGGATCGGTTATGCTGCCATTGAGCGTATTGAAGGTTCTTTTTACAATGTGATGGGATTACCTGTCCATCTTGTTTACCGGTATCTGAAAGAGTTTAACCAAAACAAATGAAAATGAAGAGAAAACTGTTACTTACGGCTGTTGTCTTTCTGTTTGTTTTTCCATTGCTCAAGGCCGATGAGGGAATGTGGATTCCCATGTTGCTGGATAAATTCAACATCAGTGTTATGCAGCGGGAAGGATGTAAACTGACTGCAGAGGATATTTACAGCATCAATAAAGCAAGTATTAAAGACGCGGTGATGATCTTTGGCGGCGGGTGTACAGCTGAACTGATATCGGGTGAAGGACTGCTGATTACAAACCACCATTGCGGTTACCGGAGCATCCAGCGTCATTCATCGGTAGAACATGATTACCTTACCGATGGTTTTTGGGCGATGTCGCGGAAGGAAGAACTACCGAATCCCGGGTTAACAGTGACTTTCCTGAAAAGGATGGAAGATGTTACGGAAGAAATAAACAAGCATCTTTCTGCAGACATGTCCGAAGAAGCCAGAAATGAGGTTATCCGCAGGATTTCGGATTCGCTGGTGGTTGCAGCAGTAAACGGGACCCATTACCGGGCAACGGTAAAGCCCTTTTATCAGGGAAACCAGTTTTTTCTCTTTGTTCAGGAAGTGTTCAGAGATGTTCGTCTGGTGGGTGCACCGCCATCGGCGATAGGGAAATTTGGTGGAGATACCGACAACTGGATGTGGCCCAGACATACCGGAGATTTTTCACTGTTCAGGATCTATGCCGGCCCGGACAACCAGCCTGCAGATTATGACCCGTCAAATCAACCCTATAAACCAGCAAAGTTTCTGTCCATTTCATTGAAAGGATTGCAACCCGGTGACTTTACCATGGTAATGGGATATCCCGGCAGTACATCAGAATATGTTCCATCGTACCATTTGAAAATGCTGGTTGAGAATGTTTATCCGAAACTGATCGCTGTCAGGGATATTAAACTCGGTATCCTGAATGCCGCTGCTGAAAGAGACCGTTCGCTCAGGATCAAATATGCTGCCAAGAATGCAAGTATCAGTAATTCATGGAAAAGGTGGAAAGGCGAGATCAAGGGGCTGGAAAAACTGGATGCAATCCGGCAAAAACAATCGTATGAGCAAAAAATATTGCTCTGGTTGCACAATCATCCGGAATATAAAAAACAGTATGGCACATTATTGGCTGATTACCGGAAACTCTATCCCGATTACGGAAAGTATTACCTGGCAAGAAATATGGTCAATGAGGTCTTTTTCCGTTATGGTGCTGAAATCATCAGCCTGGCACGACAGTTTGCTGTCCTTGACCCATCTCAGGGGCCTCCGGATGTCGACAGGCAGAAAGTTATCGATCGGTTAAAACAAAATGTGAGAAACTTTTATAAGGATTATTCCCGCGAGGTTGATGAACAGCTCTTTTCAGCGCTACTGAAAAAGTACGAAGAGACCCTCGAACCAGGATTTTATCCCCCCATGCTCACTATGATCCGATCAAAATATAATGGAGATTACAGAGAATATGTACATAAACTTTACCGTAAATCTGTGTTTGCAGATTCTTCAAGGCTGATTGCATTTTTGAATAATTATCGTGGTTCGGCAAGTTTAAAAAAGTTGGAAAAGGATCCTGTATGGCAATGGACGCGAAGTGTTGAAGATATTTACTCGGGCAAAGTGTTGCCTGAATACCAAAAACTAAGCGCTGAAAAAGCCCGACTCGATCGTCTGTATATGCAATTGCAAATGACTTTTGACACAGCCAGAACATTTTATCCCGATGCAAATTTCACTTTACGGGTAACTTATGGAAAAGTGAAAGGTTACGAAGCCAGGGATGCCGTCTGGTATCAGTATTATACCACATTGAAAGGAGTAATGGAAAAGGATAATCCTGAGATTTATGATTATCATGTCCCCGAAAAGCTTAAAGAACTATACAGGAACAGAGATTTTGGGCGCTATGCCGAGAACGGGACATTGCACGTTTGCTTTATTGCAACCAACCATACCACAGGTGGAAATTCGGGAAGCCCTGTTCTGGATGCCGACGGTAACCTGGTGGGTGTGAATTTTGATCGTGCCTGGGAAGGGGTGATGAGCGACCTGATGTTCAACCCCGATCAATGCCGGAATATTTCACTGGACATCCGGTATGCACTGTTCCTTATTGATAAATATGCCGGTGCCGGATATCTGTTGAATGAAATGAATATTATTGAATAAGGCTTAACGGACATTGTTGGAAATGCAGCGTTTGCTTCTCAGAATAAACGGCAGGGGAAATGCCTGGCCTATACCGATCGGGCAGCACCATCCGTTTTACGACCTGCCCGGAGCTCCGGATTATGCCAATGCTTCATTTTCATTGATTGC
>JANTFK010000135.1 GCA_024763595.1 Bacteroidales bacterium
CTGGCCCCATGTATTGCTATGAAATATTCCCCCTACCTGCTCCTTACCTTCCCAGTCACTCAGGTTCACTCTTTCATTGACCCAACCCGGATGCTGGTTTTTAATGGGACGGTCTTCCCGGGAAATATACTGCATAATGTTGTGTGCAATATCTCCTGCCAGTTCAAGGTAAAGCCTGTTCCCGGTTGCCCGGTATAGTTTGAACAGGCAGTCTCCCGACAGCGTACATATACCGGGTCCCCCGTGTTTGTTCTGTATATTTGCCCAGGTTGCACCTGTGGTTCTCATATCCAACCGGCCAAACAACGACGATTGAGGGAACTTGTAATCATAGCTTACCACCCATGTTGCACACAGTGATGCGGCATCTTCCGCATAATCCACCCACTCTCTTTCTCCTGTAATTTCGTATAACACCATGTAAGATTCCAGTGTGGCGAAAGCAGATTCGGAGTCGCTGCACTGCAGTATTTCACCCGGTCCCCCGCAGCTTATGCCGTTTGCAGTAAATTCCCTGTAATAATACCGGGCCGCTTCTTTAGCGGTCTGCATAAGCTCCGGCCGCTTTTCAAATTGAGAGGCCAAGGCCAGACCACCTATGGCCATCACAGCGCTGTTTGTCCCACCCACTTTGATCTCGCCGCTTTCAATATCGATGAATTGCCCGAACTGTCCGTAGCGTTTCCATAAAGCGACAAAAGCATCAGCCAATCGCTCAAGCGGTTGTTTCCATGATCCGGGCATCTTCCAGCCGGGATCAATGGTTTTTTGCGCCAGGCAATATTTATAGATAAAGTAAAGTGCATCCGCATTTTTCCGGAGCAACAACAGATTATCGGGATGGGGATCGTAGAAACAATCGCTGCACCACGCTTTCCCATTACTGCAGGAATAGAAAAATCCGCTTTTTGCCTGACTGGTTGTGATAATAGTCTGATAATTTTGAAACGATCGCTCCTTTGATAAAGGTTTTCCGATGGTAGTCAGTGGAAGGGTGATCATGCATCCGCCTACCCAGCCCAGTTGCCATTTCGAGTTCCAGGTTTCTCCGCCCAATGTATAATAACCATTTTTCTCATCCCACGCTTCCCGGTTTTGTTGATTTTCCATGATGCTAAAAGCCTCACTGAATGGAATCCGGTCCGGATGAGAGGTGGTACCGTAACTCTTGCGTATGTTTAAAAAAGCCTTATTGAGTTGTGAAGGCGAACCTATTTCATCAAAAACAAACACTTTACACCGGATGGTAACCTGGTCCCCCTCCTTCCAGTCAGCTCCCGTTTCATCAGAGGCTGACAGTTTTGTCATGGTATAGACCTCTTCCCGAACGCAGGGCGCCGAAATGGTGAATTCAGCCTTCGTCCTGTCCGCACTCTCTTTCAGGATCAAACCGCTGTTACCCAAACCGGTGGCCTGTTCTGTCAAGATCCAGATCCCTTTCCGGATTTCCGGGAACCAGATCCCGATGGATGGAGTGGAGAGATCTCCGGTGTTCAGATCCAGACGGGATTTACCCGCATACTTATTCAACCCGGGCACACGGGTAATGGTGATGGGCATATCCACCCTGTAATCTTCTTTCCGGAACAGGGGAGGATAACTGTAATCCAGTACATCAAACCGGTTACCGTTGTAGGCCGCTGCAGGCATAATGACATAGTTCTCTTTTGTCCATTCTCCAAATGAAAACTGAACGGCAACACCGGTAGTTTCAGCCTCTCCCTTTTCCAGTTGAAAAGTAAAGGAATGCGCCGTATTGTCAGGTAAGCGTTTTTCGGTATGTTGGCATTGCCAAACCGTTTCAGACTGTTGAAGCAGGGCCCGGCCCCTTCTGAACCTGAATGCTGTATCATGAACCACTTTATTCCCTTGATACAATTGAAGACGGGCAGTCAGCTGAACATTCAGTGATCCTGTATTCAGGTTGCGGTCGCCGGCATCACATGATGATAACAATAAAACCGACAGGAGTATGATGACCGGTTTCATTATTCTACGTTTATATAAAGTCCGATCTCATGAAACGGGATTTCATGAAAGCCCGGCAATTTCTTATAGATAACTGAACCGGGGGCCAGTGAGAAATCACGGTTTTTCCAGTCGGTGAATCCAACCTCAGCATGTCCTGTCTCCCAGTTGCTCTCTTTCAGATCGATCCAATGCTCTTTACCGGTTGCTTCCAGCCCGTAGCCTTCATAAAGCACCATCTCTTCCACATCGATAAAAACATTGTTCTCCGCCACATTCCCGGTCGGAGCTCCCGAAAGTGCCCCTGCAGACCTGAAATATCCGGGTAATTCCGGATAACGGATGCTATAGGGAGGTTGATCGTAATGAACAGCTTTCAGGCGCTTTTCAAATATCCCGCCGGGTTGTACCATATCAGCGCCCCAGTTTTGTAACCGGTTGTCTACATGGATCCCTGTTTTACTTCCAATAAAAATATTGTTGGTAATGGTGTGGTCGTTACCTCCGCCCAGCATAATATTGATCCCGCCGGCTTTATAAAAAACATTCCCTGTTACAGTCAGATTACACGCACCATCATCGGCATAAAGGGCCATGGTAACGTGACTTCTGACAGGAATGTTTTCAAAATAGTTATAGCGGATCACAATCCCCCTTTCTGAAGGGTCGCGCCCGTAATAGACAGCCCCTGCATCTTCGGCTTCAGTTACCACATCGTGAAAATAGTTGTACTCGATCAGGTGGTTGTTCCCGTGCATCAAAATGGCCTGGTTTGGCATATGATAGATTTCACAATGTCGTACCTGGTTACCCACACCTGTAATATCGATGGCCGGACGATAGGATCTTTCAATCCGGTTCAGATCATGGAAGATACAATTTTCAATCACATTATTTCCTGCTTCGAGTGTTAAACGATCTCCCCCTCCCAGGGAAATGCCACCTGCCCCGAGGTTGTAAAAACGACAACCGGTAATTTTATTATTATTTCCGCCTTCCCGCTTAAATGTTGTGCTGGCATATAAATGCTGGTGTAAACTGCCGACAATTCCCGGTGCCGGTCTTCCCACGCCCTCGTGACGGTAATCGGCAAATGGTTCTATTCCTTTTCCCAAGGTGATGGCCAGGCTGCCCAGGTTCCGGAAGATACACTTTTCGATGGAGATATTCCGGGTGTTATCCATGGCAACAGCCAGTCCCCTCGAACACTCAAATGTGATGCCACTGATGGTAATATCCGATACACCCTCCAGGAAAAAAAAGGGGGCTTCCAGCATGGAAAGCTCCAGGGAAGTGATCTTTCTATCTCCGCTGATGAAATAGAGTATCCCCTCTTCCCTGTCGATATAGTACTCCCCCGCCTCGTCCAGTTCAGCAAGGATATTAATACCGTACCATTTATTCCAGGGATGATCATTGCCAAAACCATACAGGGTGGCTGTGGCAGTGGTTATGGTTTTCTTTTTTGTATTGACAGATGCAATTTTTACCATATCGTCGGCATAACCCCACATGAAGTAGCCCGATATCCAGGCATCTTTTTCAGCTGACCACCGGTCAATCCGTGATGAATCGTACATCATGACTCCTCCCCGGTTGGAAAAATCATCATCCCTTGGCACCGAGCCCTTATCCAGCACTTGACCCATGGGAATCATCCCTTTATTGGGCCAGCGTGACAGGTGCATGGGTTTTTTATTCACAAAGATCTCGCCCCAGGAAGGTCCGTAGGGCCTGGCAAAACCCACATTTCGCATCGCTCCGTAACCGGAAATTCCCAGTGCTTTCAGGTTCACCTGCTTTATTGCATCCCTTGCACCGGGAGTGAATCGTTCCCTGATCTCCATGTCACTCACAGGAACGATTGCATCCGGTGGAATGTTTTTCCCTCCGGAGAATATCACCTCTTCACCATGAAAGGATGAAATGACCAGAGGCGGGTTACCCTTTTTTCCTGCTTTTCCTGCTTCTCCCCCTTCTCCCTCTTCCCCAGCTTTTCCTTCCATCCTGATTCCCTTCTCCAGGTAATAAACCCCTTCCCTGAGAAAAACTTTCATCTGTTTACCGGATTGCCCTGATCTCAATGCCTGAACGCTATCCATTGCCCTCTGCAATGTGGCAAAAGGTTGCTCCCGGGTACCGGGGTTATCGTCCTTCCCCTCAGGAGAAACATAAAACGCTTGTTCATGCGAACAGGAGATGGCCAGTAAGGCCATGACCAATATTACGACACATCTGATATAATGCTTCATCTATTTTTTCCTTTCTTCGGTTCTGTTCAGATTATTAATGAATTCCTCTATTTGCTTTAACGCCTCCATATCCTGACATCCCGGTATGATCTGTACATTTTCACCGGTCCGGGAAAAAAGGGATAAAGCTTCGTATGAAGACAACGGATGCTTTTGGGCATCCAGCGGGTTCAGCACCAGGACAGGAAATGTATCCAGTCCGCTAATTACCTCAGGAAGGTCGAAATATTGCAATACATCGGGCAGAAAGGCTGTTGAAGGCCAGCTGTATTTTTCGTCTTCAGCCAGTGACTGGAACCCGGCCAGCGATGACCAGCTGACGATCCCCCCGATCTCCTCCCGGCATGCAGCGCCGGCCAGCATCGCCACCACACCTCCCAGTCCCCTTCCCACCATGATGATGTCACGGGCATCCACATTTTTTTCCCGGATCAGGAACTGAACCAGGTTCGCCGCAATACGCGCCCGCATGGCCAGAACACCGTCCCCAAGCGTACACGAAATATAAGCCGTCAGCCGATCCATGCTGCCCCAGCCCACCAGCGAATAGGGGGTCAAAGCAGGACGGCTGCTTCCCCACCCGGGCAGATCGGGAACAAGCAAGAGAGGATGAACCGCATCTGCTTCCGTGTTGAGCATTTGCGACAACTGCGTCGCAGGGCCCCATGTCTCCAGTGCTTTCCGGCGGCCCTGTTCCCCGATATAAATGACCCACTTACTTTTTTGGGTCAGATAGCCATCCGCCGGCTTTAGCAGTGTGGCAGGGATCTCAAGTTGTTCTGTGGAAAAGAGCACTTCGTGGTAATTCTGGGTCCAGAGCAGAAACGGATCCGACACTAACCAGTTGCCTGTATGCAGGGGCGTACCGATCACCTTGCGGACAGCCTTCCGGAGCGCCTCCCGACCGGGTTCCGGATCGCGTTGGGACCGGAGATTGCGTGAGATGGCCCGGTTCAGGGTGAAAATGTTCTCTTCCGTCGCCGGATAACATTTAAGCATATCATAATCGAGCATGGAGAAATCGGCAGGGTCAAGATGGGGAACCGGGCGTTCCGATTCTCCGCGCACCCACCGGTTCATCCAGGATGCATATTGTTCCACCTGGGGAAGGGAATAACCATGACCGCCTTCATCTTCAAATAAACGAAACCTGTCGCCATATCCCGCTTCTGTTACATACTTGCGTACGTTGTTCGCCATTCTCCTGGTCCATTCAATTTTGAACACTTCATCCTTTTTCCCTGCCATATAAAGGGTGGGCACGGGCAGACCCGCCAGCAGGATGTCGATCTCATCCACCCCGGCAGCGATCCGGCCCGACCACATGGACTCGGGACACATGGCATAGGCATCCCCCACCGGATGGTCTGCCATCGAGGTAATACAGCAACTTGGTCCCTGGCATGCAATACGTGTGTCAAAAAGTGTGGCAAACAAGGTTGTATACCCCCCGCCGCTTACGCCGGTCATACCCACGCCCTTACTCATATCCACATCGTCCCGGGTTTCCAGATAGTCAATGCAACGCAGGGCATCCAGCACAAAATAACGCTGGGAGGAATAACCTGTCAGAAAGGTACGTACACCATCATAGAAATGATCGTTGCCGGGTTGCTTCTCGGAGGACTGGCCCGGCGGGTCGAAAAGTACGGCCACATATCCCAGGCTGGCAAAGGCCTGGGCAGGGATCTGATAGCTGCGGTATTGCTTACCGCTGTGCCCCACCGGGATCACCACCGCGGGAAACGGCCCCTTGCCATGGGGAACAAATACCGAAGCATTGACCTCCCAACCGGGAAAGGATTCAAACAGCACGTTTTCTATCCGGCAGTGCCGGGTCTCGTATGTGCTGACCACCCGGATGTTCAATGGGCCGCCCGCTGTCCCAAACGGCATCTCACCAAAGGCCTCCCTGACATGCTGCCTGACCGATTCGCTATAAGCTTCCCAGTCACCCTGTTGATACGCCTTTCCCCTCCGCTTACCCGCATCATCTAAATAATTCAGGCTGTTTTTCAACAGGTGGTCAGTCAGCATGGAGCGCAGGTCAACTGTGGTGGGGATCGGCTCTGGTATTTTCGGTTGAACCCGGGTCTCTTTTTGGCTGTCTGAAGCAACATCCAGCTGCTTCTCCTGGCCCGATGCCGGGCCGGCAATCAGAAAACCGGTCAGTAACAACAAAGGTATGCTTTTCATATCTTTCCAATTGATTTTGAAAAATGTCATATACTATCTGGCAATGAACTCAAATAATTCCATGTCATTGACTTTTTTCAGGTTACAAAAAGAGCTGATCTATCTATATAAGTCTGTACTGTAATTGAAAATGGAGGGCAGTCCGCCTGTATGCCAGAACAGGACATTTGAGCCTGGCTCAATTTTCCTCTTTTTCAGGTAGTCCAGCATTCCGTAGCATGCCCTGCCGGTATAGACAGGGTCAAGCAAGATACCTTCAGTCCGGGCCAGCAAATTGATGGCAAATCTTTCATGGTCTGTTACAACCCCGTAGCCTGCCTTGTCATAATCCCTGATCACGCTAATATCAGAAAGGTGAAATTCTCTTTCTATTTCAAATATCCCGGCTCCTTCCCTGACAATACCAAATACAACCTCTTCCAGCGACAGACCATGGGTCTCATCTTTATCAATATTGACGGGCATAAGTGTGGTATCCAATTGATACAGCTCTGCTCCAAGTGTTAAACCAGCCTGCATTCCCCCGGAACTGGACGGAAAAAAAACATAGTCAATCTTAAGATCTTGTTCCGCCAGTTGCTTTTGGAGTTCCTCTACAGCATGAACATAGCCTAATGCCCCTGTAAAATTTGAACCGCCATATGGAATAACAAAACACTTTTTTCCCTTGTCTTGCAGTTTCATTTTTATAACCTGGATATCTTCTCCTTTCCTGTGCGCCCCTGTAAAATGAATATTCGCTCCCAACAAGGAGGACAATAACAAATTGCCATCATATCTCGCAGGTTTCTTCCCTCCCAGAAGTAAATGACAATCCAGCCCCGCAACAGCACAGGCTGCTGCTGTCTGCCGACAATGATTTGACTGCTGGGCCCCTGCCGTTATCACTGTATCACAGCTTTCATTCAATGCCAGCCTGATCAGGTATTCCAATTTTCTCGTTTTATTTCCGCCGGTTGCCAGCCCGGTATTGTCGTCTCTTTTGATATAGATGGAATAACCGGAATACACCTCTGACAATCTGTGAAGAGGTTGTAAAGGAGTCGGGAAAAAACCTAAATCGTATCTATTTTCAATCACATTATTTTTCATATGCCTTGGTAAGCTTCTAAACATTATAGGTATAGCTAAACTGATCCATACAGTGCTAAAATATTCTCAACCGATGTATTGGACTGCAGATTATGACAGGGTCCCAGAATAAACCCGGTCCCGTCAGACCCAAGTGTTTCAATGAGATACCTTACCTCTTTCTGGACATCTGCGGGAGTTCCGAAAGGTAAGGTGTTCTGATTATCCACAGCACTGTGGAAACAGACATCCTTACCATATATTCGTTTTAATGCTTCCAGGTCCCAATCACCGCAGGACCACTGTATGGGATTTAGTATATCAATACCCATGTCAATAAAATCCGGAATCAGTTGCCGGCAGTCCCCGTCATCGTGATGAAATACATTGATATTATAGGATTTGGCCAGGTCAATACCGCGTTGCATCGCTGTTCTGTA